>NZ_JAQMTI010000054.1:0-6352 GCF_028329225.1 Sphaerospermopsis kisseleviana CS-549
AAATTTCTTTGCCATCTCTTGAAATCCCAAAAAATGCACACTTTTTCCGGTATACCCTTCAAAACCCTTGCACTAATTTCTGTGTTTATCAGCCTCTAACCTTTGATATATCAAGGTTTTAGGTTTATTCAGCAAACCCTATATACAGCTTTATTCAATAGACTGTGTTTGCTCATTCTTCCATCTCCTCCAATCAATATGCCAACTACTTGTCTGCTCCTGTTTGGTTTTCTTTCACAGCTTGTAGTTTTTACGCAGATACTCAAATTTGTTACAAAACTTCATTTATTGACCGAAAAAATTTTAGATTTTAGATTTTAAGCTGTTGTGCATTTAATTTGTATAAGTGGAACAGGCATCTTGCCTGTTAAACAAGAGTTCAGAATATTAGGATTATACAATTTAGCTGTGTAACAGCGATGCAATTTTGTGAGATGCTGTGCTTCGTTTGGGCAGGGGGATCAGAAATTAGAAATTAGCCTTTTATGAGCTAAGGGTGCGGAATGTGGGTTATAGTCACTAGGATGCCTAAAACTCGGCAGCAAACCCTAATTACAGCAGTTTTCATGTCTTTAGACCACAGTCAGGGCGAAGCATTCGGATGATAAGCTGTTGTGCATTTAATTTGTATAAGTGGAACAGGCAAGATGCCTGTTCCACAAGAGTTCAGAATATTAGGATTATACAATTTAGCTGTGTAACAGCTTAGTCTTAGGTAAAAACCGATAATTAATTGTCCGAATGCTGATGCTTCCAGCACGCTTCGCGAACGCCCCTACATTGTTGACACGAAACCTAAATCAAAATGTGGTTTATTTACCTGAAAATTGCTGTAATCCAAGTAAACGAATCAATAATTTTTTGTGCAGATTGTCTTTGCAGTGTCAAGTCTTGTGGTGTGGGCATCTTGCCCGCTTACACAAATTAAATTCCCCCTTTTCAAGGGGGATAATGGGGGATCTCCAATACGTAAATTTCGTTAAGCGAACAGTATTGGTGGGCAATCTAGCGACGACTACCTTTTATGAATATAATTTTCTATATATCCTTAGAAATATTTTTAGCATTTATAGCTGATAAAAAGCTAAAAGCCGGGAGTTGTGATTTAAAAACTCAAGATATCAAGACTTTAATCGTTGTAACTCCCATTTTTTATGTATAACATGAGAATATGTTTATCAAGAACTTTTCCTCGCGCCTTGAGCGCCTATTTTTTTTATGGATATTCAATTAATCAACATCGGTTTTGGCAACATTGTTTCCGCTAATCGAGTAGTTGCCATTGTCAGTCCAGAATCTGCCCCAATTAAGCGCATTATTACCGATGCCAGAGATAGAGGGCAACTGATAGATGCCACCTATGGTAGACGAACTAGGGCTGTCATTATCACTGATTCCAGTCATGTTATTTTATCAGCGATTCAGCCAGAAACGGTAGCAAATCGGTTTGTCATTTCCCGTGAGCATCAGACTGCCGATAACTAATTATAGGTGGGGCTGTCAACCCCTCCTATTTATGCTATATCGACGCTAGGATATCAATTAGACAAGTTTTCTGTCACTGGTGCTACAATTCTCATTCTTTAGTCTTAGCTTGCTCTCACAACAAAGCATAAGACTAATGAATAACGTTTATTGATGAATTCAGAAGTTGAAGGGATAATGCAAGTCTTACCCATACCTAGTGGTGCTACTACCCCAGAAAGTCCGTCTTTGGGCAAACTGATTGTTTTAACTGGTCCGAGTGGAGTTGGCAAAGGAACTTTGATGCAAAAGCTCCTCCAACTTCATCCAGAGCTTTATTATTCAGTATCTGCCACGACTCGTTCTCCCCGTCCAGGAGAAATTAATGGCCAAAATTATTACTTTATCACCCGCAGCCAGTTTGAAAAATTAGTTGCTCAAGGGGAACTTTTGGAATGGGCGGAATTTGCTGGTAACTATTACGGAACTCCCCGTGCAGCGGTGCTTGAGCAAATTCAGTCTGGTAAGTTGGTGATACTAGAAATTGAATTGGAAGGGGCAAGACAAATTAGAACTTCCTACCCTAACGCACTGAGTATTTTTATACTACCGCCTTCATTTTCAGAACTAGAGAAACGGATAAGGGGAAGAGGACAAGATTCTCAAGAGGCGATCGCCCGTCGTCTAAATCGCGCCCAAGAGGAAATAGAAGCAGCAGCAGAATTTGATATTCAAATTGTCAATGATGATTTGGAAACTGCTTTAAATCAAATTGAAGCTGTTTTATTTGAGTAACAGGTAATAGGTAATTGGCAAAAATGATTAACAATTACCAATCACCAATTACCCATTACCACAGATCAAATTAACCGATTAAACCTTGGATCAGTCCAGAGTTGACAGTCAAAAAGAAAGCAACTACAGCACCACCAATACCACCAATTAAGAAAGCACTAGCGAAGTTATTCCAGCTTTCTTTGGAGTTAAAAGCATCCATTGGAGGGTTAGGTACAGTTACACTGGGAAGTGCTGATGCTGGATTGCTATTAGCATACAAGGATAAACAAGCTGTAAGAATTACAACCAAGCCAATACTACCCAATAAACCAGCTAAGTTAGCGTTAGCAGCATCCCGCAGGGGACCTAACTTATCAAAAGGTCCAAAGAGCAAGTAACCATGAGCCATACCTACTTCCAGCCCGCGTCTAAAAGGATTTAGTCCAGGACGATAAGCGGGTAAGTTACCAATAAACCACTTAACCAGGGGAGAAGAATTGACTGGAGTTTCCAAATTTCCATCTTGAGGATTACCGCCAGCTGCTCTTACAGTTTCCCGATTTCTGGGATCACTGGGGAGATTTTTGGATGCGTTTACTGCTTGTGCCATATTTTATGTTGCCTCAAAATTCGAGCTTCAAAATTCAAAAGGGGTGGCATTGATTCAGTTATCAGTAAACAGCAATCAGATTTGATGTATTTACTGGGTACTGTTTACTGATATCAACCCGTTTTACCCTATGGTAGAGGGTGGAAAAGTAGGTCAGGGAAGAAGCGGTTAAATTCGATCAAAATGCCCGCTGTAATGGTCAGCCAGATGGTAGCGGCTACAGGTGCTGTAGAAATGAACTTAATCAAATAGGATGATTGTTCGCCTTTGTCAGCCATGAATTTAGTCTCCAAAAACAAGTGAATGAGAGCAGATGAATTAGCGTGGAGAAATAGTGATTTCTGAATCCTTAGCGGTTAATTCACCAGAAAGAAATTCTTTGATTGCAGCTGCTGGCCAAGCAAACCCAGTAGCAATGATGGGTAGTGCTAAACCCAAATCAATTTGGATTTCTTTTTGCTCAGTATCAGATTCCTTTTTGATCGCTTGTAAGTAAGCGCGGCCAACCCAGCCGATCCAACCAGCGATATACAGGAAGAGAATGCTGGGGATTAAAAAGTCTCCAGCCCGATCCAAGCGACCATCAACAATCAAGTGAGGATAGCCTTCAGGACCACATAAAGCCTGAGAATAGCGTTCAAACCGCTTTTTACCAGATTCAGGGTCAGCGGTGGTATTACGGGCATTTAGGGCAAGCTCTTGAAAAGCGGGAGAATCTTTACAGGGAACAAGGTTAGCGCCCAGAGCATTAGCTGAGGGGGCAAAATTGAACCAAAGACCAATCGCTAAAATCAAAGCAAACAATCGTCTCATTGAGTTGTTTCCTTTTATTACAAAACAAGAAGTTTTTTGTACAACACGAAGCGGCTTGTACAATGTTTAATTTGGATAACTAGCAAGTCATCATACTCTTGGCTGGGAATCGAGTAAAGTTTAAGTAAATAAAAGTTAAAGCTTCGCAACCAAAAGTAAGGTTTGGTGATTGGTGATTGGTGATTGGTGATTGGTGATTGGGAAAAATAGTCTCCCCTGTACCCTGCACCCCTTGCCTCTTTCTAGTCACCAGTCCCCAGTCACCAGTCCCCAGTCCCCAGTCCCCAGTCACCAATCCCCAGTCACCAGTCACCAATCACTAATCACCATGACCACAGTTTTAGCGATCGAAACAAGTTGTGATGAAACTGCTGTGGCAATTGTCAAGAATCGTCAAGTGTGCAGCAGTATCATAGCCTCGCAAATTCCCGTCCATCAGCAGTATGGTGGGGTAGTTCCAGAAGTAGCTTCAAGGCAACATTTAGAAATAATTAATCAGGCAATAGCCCAAGCTTTCGATGAAAGCGCAATGAACTGGGGACAAATTGACGGGATTGCCGCCACTTGTGCGCCTGGACTGGTAGGAGCATTGTTGGTAGGGTTAACGGCTGCCAAAACCCTGGCTATGGTGCATGAAAAACCATTTTTGGGAGTTCATCACCTGGAAGGTCATATCTATGCTACTTACCTAGCACAACCCAATTTAGACCCCCCATTTCTTAGCTTACTCGTTTCAGGCGGACATACAAGCTTGATTTATGTTAAAGATTGTGGTAATTACGAAACTCTAGGAGAAACCCGTGATGATGCGGCGGGTGAGGCTTTTGATAAAGTGTCAAGATTATTAAAGTTGGGATATCCCGGCGGACCTGTGATTGATAAATTGGCGCAGACAGGTGATCCCCAAGCTTTTGTATTACCAGAAGGAAGAATTTCCCTACCAGGTGGGGGTTATCATCGCTATGATGGCAGTTTTAGCGGATTAAAAACGGCTGTATTAAGGTTAGTGCAGCAGTTAGAAAAAGATGGTGGACAATTGCCCGTAGCGGATATTGCAGCCAGTTTTCAAGAAACAATAGCCAAAGCCTTAACCAAAAGAGCGATCGCCTGCGCTCGTGACTATGGTTTAAATACAATTGCCGTAGGTGGAGGTGTAGCGGCCAACAGTGGACTCAGAAAGCATTTACAAGCTGCGGCGGCCGAGAATAATCTCCAAGTCCTATTCCCGCCCTTAAAATTCTGTACTGACAACGCCGCCATGATCGGCTGTGCAGCGGCTGATCATCTTTCCCGTGGACATACATCTTCTCTCACCTTGGGCGTTCATTCTCGACTGCCTTTAACCCAAGTCATGCAATTGTATTAGAAGGCAGGAATTTTTTATTTTGGATTTTGGATTTTGGATTTTGGATTGTTTGTATCAACCCCAATCTAAAATCTAAAATCTAAAATCTAAAATCTAAAATCTAAAATTTTCTGCCTAATGCCCAATGATTAATGACTAATGACTAATGACCGAATATGATCAGCAACGGCATCTGGTTGTTCTAACATTGCCAGATGTCCACAATTAGGAATTTCAATAAAATTATTACCAACGTATTGGAACAGCCTATGGAAGCTGGCTAAATGGCGTACATATTTGGGTTCCATAAGCTTGTCATCCGCACCAGCTAAAAAATAAACTGGTTGCTTTATTTGTGAAACTAACTGAGGTAAGCGGTTCACTTCTTCCTCTGTTGTAGAGTCTAAAAGCGTTCCTAGTGCAGCTTCTGGATCGGCAACAACAAAATCAATAATTCGTTGACGCGCCCAAAAACGGTCTAAAGGACGTGATACACTGGCTCTGGTAAAGAGCAAATCAATCCAAGGCACTTGGTAAAGCCAGCGTGGCCGAACTTGGAGAAATTTTTGACCCTTTGAGCGAAACTGCTCAAATGCTTCTTTAAGATAAATTCCACCACCAGCATTAATACAAATAACTCCTTTAACACGGCCAGGTAATTGAGACGCTGTCCATAGAGCAATAGTACCTCCCAAAGAATGACCAATGAGCCAAACACTCTTGAGATTGAGAACTTCTAGCAGAGCTATTAAATCTTGAGAGTATGAGGCAGGAGAATACAGAGAATCAGCAGTATAGGTAACTAATTTAGGATCTGTGGTGGAATTGAGCTTTAGTTTGTGCAGTTTTTGGGCGTTTCGGCTGTGATTAAAATCAAATTTTGCCTGAGACTGAGATTCACCAAAACCTCGCAAATCATAAGACAAGCACTGAAAATCAACTGATAGGCGAGAAATCACAGGTTGCCAGTATCCACGACTGTTGAGCCAACCGTGGATAAACACTAAAGCATGAGGGTAAGAGGTGGGAGCCGTTAACTCATAAGCGTGGGGAACGCCGAAGATTTCTATTGTTGCCATATCCATATCGTAACCCGAAGAGCGGGTGCGACTAAATACGGAGAGAAAAATAGTTATGGGGCTGGAGATGTGGGGAACAAACAGGGGAGCAGGGGGAAGTTATAGGAGGCAGGAGGTAGGAGGTATTTCATAGACAAAACTATACTTGTATTGACAAAAATCAATATATTTTTAGGAAAAAATCAACTACTTGATATATAATACGGTGATATCAAGTATTGAATTGAGACTATTGCCGACGCGAAAACCAAGCAATGATGGTGG
>NZ_JAQMTI010000055.1:0-17336 GCF_028329225.1 Sphaerospermopsis kisseleviana CS-549
ACCAGTCCCCAGTCACCAGTCCCCAGTCACCAGTCCCCTTTAAACCAGTGTAATAGCTGTTACTTCGGGTGGACAATACCAACGTCCGGGGGGGAAAGTTCCCAAACCACGATTGACATACAATTGATTTGTACCTAGATTTGTCGTTATTTGATGTAGTCCTTGACTCCATTGCCAATTTTCTACGACTTTTGGCCATTTACCCTTCATAAAAGGTATCCAAGTCCAAAACAATTCAGGTATTTTGTGACGGGAAGAAGAAATCCAATTTGGTAAAGAACCTACACCGGGAATCACAATTTGACCCCCGTGAGTATGTCCTGACAATTGTAAATCTACGCGCCAATTTTGCAAAACTACTGCACTATCAGGATTATGTGATAAAACAATATGGGGAATATGAATATCTAAGGAATTCATTACAGGTGCTGGATGAAATTCTGGAGACCAGAAATCAGCAAGTCCTACTAATGCTAAATGTGAACCTAAAGGATAGGCGATTTGATTCCAAAGTACCTCAATTTCTACACCTGTTAAAGCTTTAGTAATTTCTGTTTGGGAGTGAGTATAATAAAGGATAAATAAAACCAGTACCAATAAAACCAGGATAAATCCGCCAATGAGACAGATTATGTACCAAATTAAGTTTGATTTCAAATGCAATAGTTGACCTATTTTAACAACAAATTTTAGTATAAATATAATTTTATTATAAATAAAATTATTGGCTGTTGACCAGTCAAATCTTACTTTTGGTATATACTTATTTTAAAAATCTCTAGCCTTGGGTTGAAGAAAAATAATTATTTTCTTGTTTAGAATTGATTAATGTATTATAAATATAAAAAGATAAGTAAATCAAGCTTAAGGAAAGGAACTTAATATCCAGACACCGGGCTTCTTTAAGAAGTCCGGGATCTATCCACTATCCACTGTAAGTTGCGCCATTTTTGTATTTGGTTTGTATTTTGATGAGAGTATTTGGATTAGAAATGTATGAAAATTCAACCAGAAATTACCTATCGTAATGTAGAGAAATCAGAGGCAATTGATAATTTAGTTCATGAAAAAATTGCCAAACTAGAGAATATTTGTAATTACATCAATAGCTGTCACATTGCTATTGAAAAAATCCATGATCGTCCCCGTAGCGGTTCTCCTTATCGAGTGAGAATTGATCTGACTGTTCCGCCTGGCCATGAACTAGCAGCGGAAAAAAATCCGGGTGAGGGTGTTCAATATCAACCGTTAGATGCAGTAGTGAGAGAAACTTTTGATGCTATGCGTCAGCAGTTAGTTAAACTGACTCAACTGCAACGTGCAAGTGAACAAGCTGGCAGATATGAGGAAGCGCAAGAAAGTACAGGTTTGGTAACAAAATTATTTCGAGAAGATGGCTATGGTTTCCTAAAAACTTTAGATGGAAGGGAAATATATTTTCACCAAAATAGTGTTTTACATCACGACTTTGACCGTTTAGAAATTGGTACTGGTGTGCATTTTTCCTTAGAGGATGGGGAAGAAGGACCGCAAGCAAGCACTGTAAAAATAGTTGATAAACCTGGTGTGCGTGCTGGTAAATCTTCAGAAAAATTAGTTGAAACTCCTTTAGATTGGTAGGATTTAATAATGGACAATTGACAATGAACAATTGATAATTAATTATTACCTCTCCCTGTAAGAGAATAAAAACAGCAGATTTTTTGATTTTTTCACCTTCAAAGGAGAGGTTTTCAAGTTTGAATACAATAGTCAATTATCAACTGTTAATATCAATTATCAATTGATCACTTATTGGCTGGAAAGGATATGAATACACAAATTGATGAATTGAAAAAAACAGCATCTCAATTACTGGCAGCAATGCTATCTAATCCTCACATTTACCCTCAAGTTAGTGATGAGGGAGGTTATGGAAATTTGGAACAGAAATTAATGATTGCATCTGTAGAAATGGCAGAGAAATTAATTGAGCAGATTGACAAGAATAGCTCAAGAAAATGATCAATTTTTCTCCAAGGGCGAAGCATTCGGGCGAACAATGATCAATTTTTATCCCAGGCTATTTTCCGAAGGCTTCGCCCCTAATAGATTCTACCTTAACGGTGAGAGAGTTCTAAAAAACTAATTTTTTGTGGTATAAAACTTGATGAACTTTCCCAATAATCTGCTTTGTTAATATTGACTTTTAGCAAAGCAATATTCGGTTCATCTATTCCTTGGGGAAACCAAGTTTGTAATTCGGGTTTCCATTTCTCTTGTAATTTATTTCTATCTTTCACCAGTTCTGCTGTACCGGAAATAGAAATATATCGCTGTTGATCAGGTGAAGAAAAACTCACATTTACTTGTTGACGACGTTGAATTTCTAAGACTTTATGAGAATCAGCAAAGGTAAAGAACCAAAGTTTACCATCTGCATCAATGTCGCTAAAAATAGACATAGGACGACTATGCAAACTACCATCATCATCGACTGTAGTTAACATAGCATTGTCAATGTCTTTAATCAGTGTACGCAACTGCTGAGTTTTTTGATTGTGTTCTTGTGAATTTGCCATTTAGGTATTTTTTTATTTAGTAATGGGTAGCTCATATCTTTTTTAGTATTAATGTTTTTAGATTGCTATTACATGAGTCTATAGGTGTAATTCTCACCTTAGTAATTAAGTTGCTTAGTGTATAACTAAAGGAATATTTTGAGAAAAAAAATTAGAGAAAAATGATAATTTTGTTTAGGAATTACAAATAATTATGTAACTTGAGGATGATGGCAATAGCTAGTAATTTTTATAATATTTTTTTATACTATTTTAGTGATTGACTGGATCAAGTGATAATAGGAGAGATGTAAAAATGGCATCTACATTAGACACAATTATTGAAGGTTTGACAGCAATTGTCTTTTCACCTGTGATTTTACCGATTGCATCAGCAATGAAACAACCTGTAGTCCAAAATACTATTAAAGATAGTATTTTGTTATCAGAAAAAGTTAAGGATGCAGTTGCAGAAATGGGTGAAACGGTAGAAAAAGTAAGCGCAGATGCAAGAAAGGAGAAACCAGAAAGTTTTCCATCTAGAACTCAATCTAGAAGTCAATTTAGAAATCAATCTAGAACTTATGGAAATTATTTCACAAATGGTAAATCAGAAGCAGCAAAAGATTTAATCAATGTCATCTCTGATATTAATACAGATGTGGCAAGAATGACAAATGGTGTTGCTGATTTACGAGTGATATTACCTGTAGGAATTGGTTTACTTTCACTGCAACAATTGTTAAGAAAAGGATTTCAATTAGAAGAAATACCTTGGTATATATTGGCTTGGTATGCTTTTGATATTTTTACCAGACTAAATTTTGAGGATGAAACTCAATTAACAAATTTATCAATTAATACTGTTTCAATGGAATTTCAGGAGCAACAAAGTAGTGATTCAAATAATACACAGCAATGTCAAAGGGAGAGCTAGATATAAAATTGATGAACTTTATCGTTCGCAGTCATTAAAGATATATTTGGAGCGATCGCTTGCTAATTACCCAGAAATTATTTCTGTTGCTGCTAATGTGTTAACTAGCAATATTTTGGTTATTTTTCAACCAGACGTTAGCTATAGGAAAATTGCATATTTTATTGATAAAGCTTTATCGGGATATAAAGATAAGGCTGAATTTACTGATGTTAAAACATTAGTACACCCTACTAAAAAAGATAAGTTAACTTTATCCAAGCAAGAGCAAAAAACCGAAAATTGGTATTTAATGACAGCGGATAATGTTCTGCAATCATTAAATACTTCCCATATCTCAGGATTATCTAATGAAACTGCCAATAAATACCTGAATAAATATGGTAAAAACCTATTATCAGCAACAGTAAAACGCTCAGAAATCAGTATGTTAATTGAGCAGTTTAAATCATTACCAGTTGCTTTATTAGGTGTTGCTGCGGGAATTTCTATTTTCACTGGGGGAATTATTGATGCTGTAGTAATTTTGGGTGTAGTTGGTTTAAATGCTACCATTGGTTATATTACAGAAAGTCAGTCAGAACGCATTATTAATTCCCTGAAAAATCGCTCAGAAAAATCTACTTGGGTAATTAGAGATAATAAGCTACAAGAAATACCTACAGAAAATGTAGTTGTAGGAGATATTTTAGTTCTTAAACCTGGTAGTTATATTGCCGCAGATGCCAGAATTATTGAAGTTGATAATTTAACTATTGATGAATCTGCTTTAACTGGGGAAAGTGTTCCCGTTTCTAAAAATCCCACATTATTACATGGTGAAGATGTACCTTTAGCTGATCGTTTGAATATGATTTATAAAGGTACATTAGTTATTAATGGACAGGGTTTAGCAGCGGTAGTTGCTACAGGCAAATTTACCGAAATGGGGAAAATTCAGCAATTAGTTAGTGAAGCGACAACAACTCAAACTCCCCTTGCTAAACAATTAGATCAAGTGGGTAGTCAACTGGTTTTTATTAGTATGGGATTATGTGGTTTAGTGTTTGGAATGGGAGTTTTACGGGGATATAATTTATTAGCAATGTTGCAATCTTCTATATCTTTAGCAGTTGCAGCAGTACCCGAAGGTTTACCAACAATTGCTACCACAACCCTTGCTTTAGGCATTCGTGATATGCGAAAAAATAAAGTTATTGTTCGCAGTTTAAATGCAGTAGAAGCATTAGGTTCGGTGCAAACTATTTGTTTAGATAAAACCGGAACTCTCACAGAAAATAAAATGTCAGTGGTGGAAATAGTCACCGACAGTAAACATATTCAAGTCAGGGATGGTGAATTTATTACTGGAGAAAAAATTATTAATCCCTACACTTATAATGAACTATTAAAATTAATTCATGTAGCAATTCTTTGTAATGAAAGTGAAGTTAGTAAAAAAAATGATGCTGATGAATATCTGGTTACAGGTTCAGCTACAGAAAATGCCTTGATTTACACAGCGATTAGTGCAGGTGTAGATGTGATGGCATTGAAAGAAAAATATCCTTTACTGCAAACTAATTTGCGTTCTGAAAATCGCAACCTTATGAGTACAATTCATGCAACTCATAATTGTCAGCAAATGGTGGCTGTGAAAGGAAATCCTGCGGAAGTTTTACAACTTTGTCATCGGTGGATGAAAAATGGTGAAGTTGTACCTTTGATAGCAGAAGACCGACAGAAAATAGAAATAGAAAATGATCGTTTAGCAGGAAAAGCGTTAAGAGTTTTGGGTGTGGCTTATGGTTATATTGAGGAAGTGGAAAATAACAATAATCATGAATCAGATTTAATTTGGTTGGGCTTGGTGGGGATGGCTGATCCAATTAGAAAAGGTGCAAAAGAATTAATTGCCGACTTTCATCAAGCGGGAATTAATACGGTAATGATTACTGGTGATCAAAGTCCTACAGCTTATGCGATCGCTAAAGAATTAGAATTAAATCGACATCCCCAATTAGAAATTCTTGACTCTAATAACCTCAATAATCTCACCCCGGAAGCATTAGCAGCACTCAGCGACAAAGTAGACGTTTTTGCCCGCATTAGTCCTAGTAATAAACTGCAAATTGTTCAAGCATTGCAGACATCGGGTAAAGTTGTTTCTATGACCGGTGATGGTATTAACGACGCACCTGCATTAAAAGCTGCTCAAGTCGGTGTAGCAATGGGTAAAGAAGGTACAGATGTCGCCCGTGAAGTTGCTGATATTGTCTTAGAAGATGACAGATTAGAAACAATGATGATTGCGGTTAGTAGAGGCAGAACAATTTACAACAACATTAGAAAATCTGTACATTTTCTCTTAGCTACAAATCTCAGCGAAATTATGGTGATGACAACCGCTACCGCAGTCGGTATTGGTGAACCTTTAAACGCAATTCAACTTTTATGGTTGAACTTAGTAACTGATATTTTCCCTGGACTTTCTTTAGCTATGGAAGCACCAGAACCAGACGTATTAAATCAACCTCCGCGTAACCCAAATGAACCAATTATTAAAAATACTGATTTTGGGAGAATTGTGTTTGAATCTGCTGTCATTTCTATTAGTACCTTAGCTGCTTATGGTTACGGTATTTTTAAATATGGAATTAGTCCTAAAGCTAGTACCTTGGCTTTTATGACTTTGACTTCTGGGCAGTTATTACATACTATTAGCAGTCGTTCTGAAAAACACAGTATTTTTAGTCAGGAAAAATTACCGCCTAATCCTTATTTAACGACTGCTGTTGTTGGTTCTTTTGGTATTCAAATTTTGGCTTTAGCTGTGCCACAGTTACGGAGTTTATTGAAAATTGCCCCGTTGAATATGGTTGATACTGTTGTAATTTCTGGTGGTGCTTTGTTGCCATTGTTGGTAAATGAAGGGACTAAAAAAATCAGTTGATAAGATATTTTGATAACGAACCACAGAGGCACAGAGAACGCAGAGAAAAGAGAGGATTTTTTTATGAAAAAGGATTTTATGTTTACGTCGGAATCTGTGACGGAAGGGCATCCTGATAAACTTTGTGATCAAATTAGTGATGCTATTGTAGATAGGTTTTTACAACAAGATCCCTATGGGAGAATTATTACAGAATGTGCTGTGTCAACAGGTATTGTTTTTATTGCTGCGAGATTTGAACCTAGTGCAAATGTGGATTTTACTAATATTGCTAGGCAGGTAATTGAACAAGTTGGTTATCAACAAACAGAATTCAATGGTAAAAATTGCAGTATTTTAACTAGCTTAACAGAATTGCCTCCTGAAGAATATCATTTATTTGATGAAAAGATTTTATCTGATGCGGAAATAGAGAAAATTACTGTCAAGAATCAAGCTACAGTTTTTGGTTTTGCTTGCAATCAAACTTATAATTTTATGCCTTTACCGATTTGGTTAGCACATAAATTAGCTCGACAAATTAGTGAGGTGAGAAAGCAAAAAATCCTCTCTTATCTTACCCCAGATGGTAAAACCCAGGTAGGTGTTGAATATAAAAATCGTCAACCTTATAGGATTCACAGTATTACAGTTATCGCTAGTCAAAATCAATCACCAAAACCAAATTTACAACAATTACAAGATGATATTAGAGAAACTGTGATTGATCCTGTGTTTGCAAATGAAGCAATTAAACCTGATGCTAAAACTAGAATATTTATTAATCCTGATGGACCATTTATTATTGGTGGACCCACTGCCCATGCAGGTTTAACTGGTAGAAAAAACGCTATTGATACCTATGGTGAATATTCTAAACATAGCGGTTCGGCGTTAAGTGGTAAAGACCCCATTAGAATAGATAGAATTGGGGCTTATGTTGCTAGATATGCTGCTAAAAATGTTGTTGCTGCAAAGTTAGCTGATGAGTGCGAAGTACAATTAAGTTATTCTATCGGACTTTCTCGACCTGTGAGTGTGCAGGTGGAAACTTTTGGCACTGGGAATATTTCTGATGAGGAAATTACTGCTATTTTAGAGAAACATTTTGATTTTCGGTTAGCAGGAATTATTAAACAATTTAATTTAAGGTTTTTACCTTCATTAACTAAAGGTGGGTTTTATCGCAAGCTTGCTGCTTATGGTCATCTGGGTAGAATTGATATAGAATTACCTTGGGAAAAGTTGGATAAGGTGGATGTATTTTGAATTTGGGGTTAATAATTAGGGCTTGCTGAAAAAGTTATCTGTGAAAGACCAGTGACAGGTGACAGTTTCAGCTATCTGTCATCCTATAATTTCCTGATTTATCAGACCCAAAATGCACACTTTTTCAGGTATACCCTTCAAAATCCTTGCATCTTTTTCTTGTTTATTAGCCTCAAACCTTCAATATATCTAGCTTTTGTCTTTATTCAGCAAGCCCTACTTACAGCACTTTCCGGTGTAATGAGGTACACTATGGGCGGTCAAGACTTGTACTGAGCCTGTCCTGAGCCTGTCCTGAGCGCAGTCGAAGGGCGGTGTCGAAGGGCGGTGTCGAAGGGCGCAGTCGAAGTAAGTCGAAGTGCGGAGTCGAACTATGTCGAAGTATGCCCACCCCACAAGAGTTTTATGATTATGATTTGTACCTCATAGGCATAAAATCTGCTGTAAATGTGAAAGGAGAATGAAAAGTCAAAAGTCAAAATTCAATAACTTCTGCCTCTCCCAGTCCCCATTCACCCCCTAAGCCGTTACTAACTTCTCGCCTTTGAGCATCCGAGTAGCGGCTTCTAATAGTGCTTCTTCTAAATAGGGTTTAGTAAAGTAACCACTAGCACCGAGTTGAACAGCCATTTGTTTGTGTTTGTCTGCACCGCGTGAGGTCAGCATAGCTATAGGTAGGTGATTAAGACTACCGTTTTTTTGAATACGTGAGAGCAGTTCCAGACCGTCACAGCGGGGCATTTCAATGTCACAGAAGACAATATCGCAAGGTAAACCAGAACGCAGCTTATCCCAAGCTTCTTGACCATCACGGGCTTGTTCAACACGATAACCAGCTTTGGTAAAAGTGAGAGAAAGTAATTCCCGGACAGTAATAGAGTCATCGACAATTAACACTGTCGGATCAATCTTCACCTCTGGAGCGTTACAGGAAGAGCCGTTCTTCGTTGCCAAGAGCCACCACCAATTTGTTTAGACATCTTACCTTGGAAGATGTCAATAATTTCTAAAACGTCGGCAATAGGCATAATGCGACCATCACCGAGAACTGTAGCACCAGCCACACCAATGGGTTTAGGTGCCGGTCCTTCAAATTGCTTAATGACAATTTCCTGTTCACCCAACACTTGGTCAATCTGGATAGCGACCATTGTATTACCTGAGCGCAAAACAACCACAGAAATTGTGTCATCTTCTCGCGTGTTGCTATAGACGTTACCGCGAGCAACATGACGATTGAAAACCAAAATTTCCTGTAAAGTTCGGAAGGGTAGGACTGTTTCCCGCCACCAAATAAATGATTGTCCATCCGCATCTTTCTGAACATCTGTAACGGGTATATCTAATGTGTCTTCCACGCCATCCATTGGGAAAGCAATTCTTGACTTGTTGGAAATACAGCAGAGAGCTTTACAAATACTCAGGGTGAGTGGTAGGCGAATAGTAAAGGTAGTTCCTTTACCTAGTACCGAATCAGTGGTGACAGTACCACGAATTTCGTTAATATCAGTTTGAACTACGTTCATACCCACACCCCGACCTTTGATATCATCAACTTGATCGGCTGTGCTGAAATTGGGCAGAAACAAAAGTTCATAAGCTTCTTGGCGAGATATGGTTTTTGCTTCTTCTGGTGTAATCACACCTTTTTGCAGTGCCTTCTGTTTTACCTTTTCGTGATCAATACCGGCACCGTCATCACTGACAGCAATTACAGTTTGATTACCTTGGTGGAAAGCGCGGATCTTGATTGTTCCCACAGGTGATTTACCCGCAGCTGTGCGAACTTCTGGAGTTTCAATACCGTGAGAGATCGCATTATTGAGCATATGGGTGAGGGGATCTGTCAGATGATCCAAAATCATCTTGTCAACTAATGTATTTACCCCTTCTGTCATCAGTTCTACTTGTTTTCCATATTTGATGCCGTTATCCCGCACCCCTCGACGCAACCGATCAACAGATTGAGCAAAAGGCACCATTCGCGCTTTAGTTATTCCTTCTTGTAGTTGGCTGGTGACTTGGCGGAACTGTAGTGCTACTCGTTCAGTTTCTTCGGTAACAAAGTCAATGTCGCTGGCTGACTCCCGAACTCTCACAATGTATTCTATAGTTTCTTGAGCAAGTAGGTGAAATTCGGTAAACTCGTCCATTTCTTCGGAGGCAAAACCCCGATCATTGGAACTGTTGTAACCTTTTTCTCTGGCTCTGCGACTCTTCAATAGTGAAGCTTCCAAGAGCGATCGCTCGTATAATTCTTGCATTCTTGCGCCCACATCGGAAAGATGTTGAATTTGAATCAATAAGTTATCTAATGATTGTCGCAGACGCTCATGATCCTGTTCTAAGGTATTGCGATTAACCACCAACTCCCCAACTAAGTTGCTCATTTCATCCAGTTGCTTGACTGGAATTTTCATGCTTTCTTCTCGAACACGACGAGTAGCCTGACGTGGCACTTTGCTAGTATTTGAGTTTATCCCTCTTCCTGATGAGTTAATTGTTTGATCTGCTTGTTGAAGTAATTCCTCCAAATCTTTAAATTCATCTGGTATGTCTGAAGACACAGCTATATTTTTAGCTTTTGCAGCTACAGGTGGACTCGGTTTTGGTGGCGTTTGTGGTATCTCTGTTGCTGAAGCATTATCTGTACCCAGTAATGCTTCTAAAGCCGCAAAATCTGCGTCTGGAATGGAGTTTGGATTGGGTGTTTCTAATTCTTCTTCATCGAGTAATGCTTCTAACTCTGCAAATTCATCTACTGCATTTTCTGAAGTATTGAATACTGCTAATTCTGCCAGTTCATCTACTACATTTTCCGCAGTATTTGTGGTTGTGGTTTCTAACTTTAATAGTTGAGAATTTGCTGCTTCTAGTATTAGAGGTAGCGTTAGAGGCGTTTGAGCAAATAAATCTGTTGTAATTTCTTCTTGTTCTAATTCTTGTTCTAAAGCCAATTCTGGCAAATCAACATCTAAGGAAAGATCAATATCTATCCCCAGATTTTCACTTATATCCTGCTCTAATACCTCTGGCTGTTTTTCCTGACTAAGATTGCGATCATTGATCGCTGTCTTTGTGGTTTCCTGGTGATCTTCAATTGACTGAATTACTGTGATCTTCTCCCAGGAAAGTGATACATCCTCATTACTGTTGTCATCAAAACCAGCAAATATATCCAATTCCAAATTAGCATTTGTCTGAGCAGATGGAACGGTAAATTCCGCCATCAAATTCATTGCTGCTGGTTGTTGGGAGAAGCTATCAATTTCCGGCAATAACACCTGATTATTATCTGCTGTGGGAGAAGTGGAAGGAGAATTTGCTAAATCAGCAAATAAATCATCTCCACCAGATGTCAACCAGGAATCTCCTATCTCTTGTTGTTGGTTTTCAGTCAAATCAAAGTCTGCTAAATAAAAGTTGAGGTTAGATGACTGCTGACTATCAGCTACAGTTTCCCCAAAACCTGCAAATAAACTTTCTTCTAATTCCTTAGCCACATCCTGTTCTAATTCAGCAGCATTTAACTGTGCTGGTTCTGAATCCATTTCTGTCCAGAAGCTATTAAGATCATATTCAGGTGCAGCGGCAGAAATTTCTGCTTTTGTATTGAGACTTAAAGGCAATAAATCATCAATTTCTAAATCATTTGTTGTGGCTGTTGTATCTGTTTCAATTTCACCAAACAAATCTAAAGACAAACTTTCTGGTTGAGATGCTATGTGTTCTGATGTAGGTTCAGTTCTTAATTGATTGATGGTAGTGTCTGGTATTTGTTCTTGTTCCCATCTTTCAAAATCGGGAGACTCACCTTGAAATAAATCTTCTAGAGTATTGAACTCAGCAATGCCTACTTCTAGTCCATTTAAGTTAGTAAGATCACCACTGAAGTTGAGTATTTCGTCATCGTTTTCAGTGAACAAGGAATTGAGACTAAAAGCATTTACATCTGTGTCATCCCTAGCGATTTCTGGCAAACTATCAAAGTCTTGAATGCTTGTATCTGCTGCTATGTCAAATTCTTCTATTGGTTCAACAATTGCGCTGCTATCCAGTACATTATCTGTATGTAATTCTTGTATTTCTAGTGTATCGTTAGAGGATGTGATTAGCTGTGGTTTTTCCTCTGCCCAATTTAGTTCTAACAACTCCAGTTCTGGAATTAGCTCCAGTGCTTCTAATTCTTGACCAATGGTTATTTCTGCTTCTTTACCGTGAATAACTAATTCTTGAGCTTGTTTGATTTCGGTAATAATAATTTTGGCTAAAGTGAGATAACTATTATCAGGATTGGCGATCGCATTATTGGCAGATTGACACAATTTAGACCAATTAGGCAAATTAAATTTTTCACCAAGTTTAAATAATTGCTGACAGCATGACTGTAAATTTTCCCTAGATGAAGGTGTGCTGCTTTGTTTAAAAAGTTGCAGCATTTCCCGCAGGGATTGTAGGACTTGACTTTGAAAATCTGACCAATTATTTTGGCTGACTACTGGCGGTTTTTGGGTACTTACTGGAGGTACAACTTCCTGTTTTGGTAGTGGTGTCGGTGCAGATACAGCAATGGGGGTGTTAATATTTCCTGATTGTAAAAGTTTTTCTAGATGCTGATTTAGTTCTGCAAACAGCGGTTCAGTTTCGGACATCAAAGTATTTGCAGTTTCCTCTGACAGACCAAAGGGACTACCCAAATTATCCAACAAAGCTTTTAAAGTATCAGAGACACTCAGAAACAAAGACTCTAGTTTTTGGTCAACCTCAACTCGTTGCTCTTTAAGAACTTTAAAACTATCTTCCAGCCTGTGAGACGTATGCTGAATACTGGTCAATCCCAGCATAGCTGCCCCGCCTTTAATGGAGTGAGCAGCGCGGAAGACTTCGTTGATCATTTCTGGGTCATTAAGGGTTTCTTGTAGGTTCAGTAACCCCTGTTCAATGGTGTTCAGGTGGTCTCTGGCTTCTTCGATGAAGTAACCCAATATCCGTTGTTGTTGTTCCAGCTGCATAAACAAGGATGAAGAATAAAGGATGAACGATTAATGAGAAGAATTCAGGAGTCAGGAGTCGTAGGGGCGAAGTAGGAGCGAAGTAGGGGCGAAGCATTCGGAAAATAACCTGTGATAAAAATTAATAATTGTTCGCCCGAATGCTTCGCCCTTACAGGAAAATAACCTTTTCATCAAATTGATAATTGTTCGCCCGAATGCTTCGCCCTTACAGGAAAATAACCTGTGATAAAAATTAATAATTGTTCGCCCGAATGCTGATGCTTCCAGCACGCTTCGCGAAGACCCGTACAGGAGTCAGGAGTCAGGAGTATTATCTTGCTCAGGAATTAACAGATTAGAGATTTTAGAAAACATATCAATTAGGATGTTCAAAGTCTTATTTATTCTGTATTTTGTATTCTGAATCCTGACCATTAATGCAGGAATAAGGCTGAATGTTGAATTTAGGATTTGGGATCTTGGATGAAAAAATCTCAAATCCAAAATTAAACACTCCCTTTACCTAGATTCAATAGTTTCCACTCGGAAGCTTTCCACAGAAGCGATCAAGTCGCGGGATACTCCCACCAAGTGTTGTAATGCTCCTGAAACTCGTTGTGCTTCTTGGGACGTTTCCTGGGCTGTGAGTTCCACTGATTGCATCACCTGAGCCACAGCCAGAGAAGTTTCCGTCTGTTCTACGGTATCAGCGGTAATTGAGCGCACCAGACTGTCGATATGACCAGCTACTTCGATAATGTCTTCTACTGATCGCTTGGCTTCTTCTGCCAGTTTTGTCCCTTGAATTACCTGTTGTGTACCTTCTTCCATCGCTGTCATTACAGAGCCTGTATCGCTCTGGATTTGCATGACGATTTGTTCAATTTCTTTCAAAGACTTGGCGGATTTGTCTGCTAACTGCCGCACTTCATCGGCAACAATTGCAAACCCCCGTCCGGCTTCTCCGGCTCTGGCAGCCTCAATACTGGCGTTAAGTGCTAATAGGTTAGTGCGAGAAGCAATCTGGGAAACCAAAGCAACGATAGAGTTAATTTCTTGCGAAGATTCCGCCAACCGTTTCACTTTTCGCGTAGTTTCTGCCACTGTTTCCCGAATTTCCAAAATCCCCGCTACGGTATTTTCTACCGCCTCTCCCCCCTTCACTGCGATCACGCTGGCATCACGGGCTACAACTTCTGCTTCTTTGGCGGCATCTGCTACCCGTTTAATTGATTCGGTCATGACCTGTACGGAATTAAGGGTGACAGCCAACTCTTCTGCTTGCCGCAAAGCATACCCTGATAAAGCTCTAGCAAAGGTTTCTGAGTTGGTTGAGCCTTTGGTTACTTCCCTCGCTGCCATTTTTACCTGTTTAACAATATCCCGCAGGTTTTGAATTGTCAGGTTAAAGGCATCAGCTACTGCTCCCAAGACATCGGCTGTCACCTCGGCTTGAACTGTCAAATCTCCTCTTGCTGCCCCTTCCACATCATCTAAGAGACGAATCACTTGGCGTTGCAAGTTTTCTTTGGCTTCTTCCTGTTCCACCGCTTTCCGTTGGGCTTCATTAGTGGTCATGAAAATTACCCGTGCCATATCATTAAAGCTGGTAGCTAGATACCCTAGTTCATCTTCTGAGTAGACGGTAGCCTGAGCATTGAGATTCCCTTCTCGCACAGCATCAAACTGAGCTTGCAAATCTTTGGTTGTGCGGCGAATTTGTTTGAGTGTCAGATTTCCCATGAAACCAGCTGTCATCCCACCTGCCAGTCCTGCGGCTAAAGCCATTGCCCAGCCTGTATTTCGCACTGACTCCCGTTGGTCTGGTGGAGAAAATGTGGTAGCTCCAAAACTGACCAAAGCTGCTACTACTGCGGATGTCAAACCCACTGTACTAGCGATATACCATTGCTTTTTATCTAAAGAGGCATTTTCAAAAAATCCGAATAGACCCTGTTCAACACTGACATTGGGTTCTAGTTTAGAAACTTCTGGTTGGGTAAAGACAGGAACTGCTTCTTGCGCTCCTGTAATTGTGAATAGTTCTTCATTTCTGTCAATATCGTCATCATCAACTGAATTCATGGAGAAATCTTGAGAAAAACTACTGTTAGCAGTATTCGACCTTTCTCTTGTTGGTGATGACACACTCATTTCTCGATACTCAGATTCTCCTGTGAGGTTAAAACTGGGAATACTGCCTAAATCATCAAATTCGTCAAAATCGCCCAGAAATTCCATATTGTTTGGGGAATTTTCTCCCTGCACATTTGGATTCTCTTCTTCATCAGTGGTAAAGCTTTCTGAACCAAAGGCAGACTCAAATGCCTCTAAATCGAAATGATCATCATCAAATTCATCTGCATGATATTTTGTATCCAAATTTATACCTTGCTCATCATCGGCAAAATTGTTGTTCACAGATGATGAAATTTGGGTACTTGTGTCAAGTTCAGGTTCAAATTCTTCTGATTTTTTTTCTCTCAAATGATTTGGTCGGTTCCAAAATGTATTTGCACTACTGTCTGGCAAATCATGTCTATTTAAATCATTATTGATTTCATGTTCTTCAATGACTACATTAATATTTTCCTGACTATTGTTGGCAACTTTCAAATTCTCCAGTTTCATATCTTCAAAGTCTGGTGAATCTTGTTCCAGCATTAATTCAGGCGCACTTGCCCAATTATTTTCACCTGATAAATTAATTTTTCCCAAAAATGGTGAGTTAGTCTCCGCTTCACTGGTTAGTGAAATTTCCTGTTCTGAATTTGCATCCAGATCCGTTAAATAACTATTTTCTACTGATGTTCCAATATTCTCTTCAGATGAAATACCTTCTTGCCAAAAAGGAGGTAACTCTAAATCTTTTGATGCTTCAGCATCATTGCTGGTTGCTCCTAACTCTGAAAATGGTTGATCTAAAGTTAGTGGCAACTCGGAATTTTCTAGTACTTCAGCATCATTGCTGGTTGCTCCTAACTCTGAAAATGGTTGATCCAATGCAAAAGGATCATGACCGAAATCTATTGAGTTATCTGGTAGCTTGTCAAGATTAATACTATTTAAATCACTTATAAAAGGATTACTCAAAGACATATCTTCAAGCGAGTCTTGAGATGCTTCATAGTCACCAAACGATTTCAAATCAAAGTTGGCGTTATCCAAGTCTCTCATAACTCCTAAATCTAGTAAATCTGCTTCATCCATTACCAGACCATTAGACTCCAGATGATTTCTCTGTTGATTAGTCTCAACGGTGGATTCATCTTCACCAAAGGCTTCAAAGTATTGTTTAATACTTTCTAGGTAGTTAGTTGCAGAACCTAAAATTTCTTGATCATCTGTCAAATGGAACACCTGCTCATATTCTGCTTGGGCAATGTCGAACTGCTGCAAAACATAGTAAATGTGACCCCGCAACAGATGAGAATTGGGTTCATCTGGTAAACTATGCACCGCTTGGTCTATTAAAGTAGCGGCTAATTTATAATTTCCTTCTGTATAGGCTGTTAGTGCCTGCTGATATTTTGAATTACGATCATCTATATTTGCTGCCATATCCTCCCTCCCGACTTCAACCTGCCCACCTAGCACTCCGCAAAATTGCTGTTTGATCAATCAATCTTAGATACTTATTATTTTCAGTATCTATCCATTCTCCCCTGAGAAAAGGAGCCATCGTATCTGGTACATTATTGGCTGGCATTAGATACTGTACATCAAGCCAACCCATACCACATATTTGTTCTACTCCTAAGCCTACTATTGTGTCTTGATCTTCAATAGCAATTACTGGTATCTCCGACCTATCCGTGTTTAATGGAGTGGCATCTCCCAGAAATTGACCTAAATCTGCTACCCAAATTAATCGACCTCGTAAATTTAGAGTACCCAAAAGCAGTGGAGAAGTATTAGGAATCGGGGTGATCCGATCAGGACTGAGTTCGATGACTTCCCTGATCCCAGTTGCCGGTAATGCAAACTCCTGTTGTGAAGGAATATAAAATCTTAAATGTAACTCGCCTTTTGGGTCTATGGCTTGTGCCACGTTAACGCTATCAGGACTTTCTAGTTGTAATTCTGGGCTAAATTGGTCTGGACTGCTGCCACTTAAAAAGTCTGGTTTGCTGACCATTTTGTTATCATCCTTATCCTCGCAGTAATTGTTTGACTGTTCCTACCAACTCAGTTGGTTGAAACGGTTTGGCTATATAAGCGTCTGCTCCTTGTCTCATTCCCCAGTAGCGATCAAATTCTTCTCCTTTGGAAGAACAGATGACTACGGGGACATTTTGGGTTTTGGGATCGGATTTTAACCGCCGACAAAGTTCGTACTTTGCCATTTTTGTGACCAAAGGCGTAATTTCTAAACTGGTGAGTTGGGGAACAAGTGCTGTCCCTAAATCGAAAATGAAACTGCCTTGGTGTAAGCTCAACAGATCAAACAGTGTCTCATGTACCAAGCCATAAATAATATTCCTATCTTGCCCAAATTGACACCCAACGACAACAACAATCCCAAGCACTGCAAAAGCTAGAAAGTGAGCAAGTCCTAAGTTGACAATTTCATAGACAAAACTATACTTATATTGACAAAAATCAATATATTTTTAGGAAAAAATCAACTACTTGATATATAATACGGTGATATCAAGTATTGAATTGAGACTATTGCCGACGCG
>NZ_JAQMTI010000056.1:0-3475 GCF_028329225.1 Sphaerospermopsis kisseleviana CS-549
ACGCGATAAATTAATTGCAGCGTTTAGATCCCTATCTATCTCAAAACCGCAGTTCTCGCAGCAATAAATTCTTTCGGATAAAGAAAGATTTTCTTTTTTATGCCCACAACGAGAACAGGTTTTGCTTGATGGATAAAATCTATCAGCAATTATAATTTCACAGCCAAATTTTTTAGCTTTATATTCTAGCTGACGCTTAAACTCATAAAACCCACAATCAGCTATTGCTTGAGCTAATTTATGATTTGACAACATCCCTGAAACATTTAAATCTTCTACTACTATCTTGGCGTGGTTTTTGCATAAGTAAGTAGTAAGTTTATGAAGAGTGTCTTTTCTCAGGTTTGCTATTCTTGCATGATGTCTAGCTAGTTTAATTTTAGCTTTGTGTTTATTATTTGAACATGAAGCCTTTCTGCAATAGACTTTGGATAATCTTTGCAGTTTAGCTAAATTCTGTTGATAGTGTTTAGGATTAGGGAAAGTAACACCAGTGCTTAGTGTAGCTAGTTCCTTTACTCCCAAATCAACACCAACAATAGTATAGTTTTTAATAGTTGGTTGACATTCTTGTTCATAAGAAAAGGCTATATACCAACTATCGGCAGTTCTAGAAATAGTAATGCTTTTGCAAGTAGTATGAGGCAATCCTTCATAAGTTTTTACCCATCCAATTGTTGGTAGTTTTATTGATATACCACCTACAGGAATTGGTTTACCACCAGCATCAATTGTAAAACTATCATTTTTCCCTTTCTTTTTGAAGTTAGGATATTTAGACTGTCCTTGAAAGAATCTCTGAAAAGCTTCACCTAAACTATCAAAAGCATATTGAGTGATTTTCTGACAAATACCTTTTTCTTTCATCCATGTCAATTCAGGTTTGACATGATTATTAAAGAATTTTTTGAGTATGTATTTATTTGGTTTTAATCCATCATTATACAAATCCTGCCAAGTTGCTAAACCCCAATTATAAGTAAACCTTGCTATACCAGCGTGTTTAGCCATTAATATTTCTTGGGTTTTATTTAACTTGAGTTGTGTTTTGATGGATAAAAGCATTTGCTGATGTCAACACTATACTTTATTATTTAATTCTGACACATTTTGCCTAATTTTTTAGTCAACTTATTCCATGTATAGGTCAAATACTTGTAGTTTTGTATGTACTTGTATAGGTTTGTCTAGTAAATTGTCAACTTAGGACAAGCTCTAAGAACATGAATTTCAACGAGGTTGATAAATGAAAGGAGTTTTGGTTTAATATCTTGAGTTAAAATTAGTGGTTTGGAGAATTGAGAACCATTTGATATTGTTGCTATCCAAGATCGAATAGTACCTGCTGGTATACGTAGGTATTTAGCAGCATCGCTAATAGAATAGGCAGGAATATCTCTAGGATCAACTTCTCCATAAAGGTTGTTCATAAATTTACCTACCAGAGATGTTCTTGTTTATTGTTTATATCATGTTTGAGATATTGATTATATCTGTTGGGGCTGGAAATGGGGAATAGGGGATAGAAGGAAGTTTCCCAATTACCCATTACCCATTACTCATCACCCATCACCAATTATTTCAAAATTTGCATCAATGCTGATTGCAAATTTGGATACTGATAATTAAAACCTGACGCTTGAGTGCGTTGAGGTAAAACCTTTTGCCCCTCTAAAACTACAATTGCCCCATCTCCCAATAATGCGTCCAAAGCAAAACCAGGAACAGGCAACCAAGAAGGGCGATTCATCACCTGTCCCATTGTATTACTTAACTCGCTCATCCGCACAGGATTGGGAGCAGTGGCATTGTATACACCTTGCATTTTGGGCTGGGTTAAAGCTTGGATAATTAAGTTCACAATATCGTCTATGTGAATCCACGAAAACCACTGACGACCGCTACCAATGGGACCACCTGCAAAAAGTTTGAAGGGAGTAATCATTTTACCCAAAGCGCCGCCATGACCTAAAACAATGCCAAAGCGCAAAATTACCAAGCGCACACCGGCATTTGTTGCCTTCTGCGCTTCCGCTTCCCATTCTTGACAAACTTGAGCTAAAAAATCTTGACCTGAAGGGCTATTTTCTTCAAAAGTAGCTGTTTCGCTAGTTCCATAATAACCAATAGCTGAAGCGTTTACCAATACCGATGGTTTAGGGTTAGCCGTAGCTATAGCTTCCACAACTTTTTGTGTACCGAGTTTGCGGCTGTTGAGAATAGCTTGCTTACGTTCTGGTGTCCAACGTTCCTCAGCGATGGGTTCTCCCGCCAAATTTACCACACCATCACAACCAGCAACAGCATCTTGCCAAGCGCCCGATACACCTGGTGTATAAGCCCTAATTTCTACATTTGGGAAAGCCTGAGAGGGAAAAACCTTGTGGGCAGAATTGGTATTTCGACTTAACACCAATACTCTATTACCTTCTTCTTGCAGCCGTTTAACTAGACGACTACCGACAAAACCAGTTGCTCCCGTGATCGCTACTTTCATTGTTAACCTAAACTCAAGCACATTGTACAGTCTTCACTGTTAACTTAATTTAACAATTTTTCAGCCTGTACTGTCTTGTTGTTAAGTTAATTTCTTTGCTGTCACCTGTATTTTGCAAATTATACCATGTGAAAAAATGATGGCGACAGACGAAAAGCTTATCTAGCAACCCTTAAACAATCTAAAATCCAAAATCCAAAATCCAAAATCGTATTAACTGGCGTGTTCCCAGTCACTAAGTAATTCACGTTGCTGCTTTTTGGTGTTGTTTTTACGGACTGGCACTTTAGGAACGCCAATATCAACATGAATAAAAGACTGTTTTGCCTTTTTAGCAGATTTGTTTTCTGGTGCGTTTGTCATTGTCCGATACTTTGGATAAAAACTTCAGTCCTAATTTATAACATCACTTTTTTTTAGACACATTCCGGAAGAAAGATTTTATTTTTTGGCAAAATTGTTTAATGATAATAAACATGAGAAACGGTGGGTTTAATTACAGAAAAACCTGGTCTTATAGGGTTTTTCTCTCCTACCATAACTTGAAAATTTATTTAGCTATAAAGCTTACTAATTATAGCTTACAGTCTACAATTACCAGGGCGTAAATGCCAAAATATCTCATTATTTGATTTTGGGTTTGATGGTGAAGATAACCTTTGCCTATTCAGCTACGACTCTACAGGCTGATGAGAATTTATTGTAACTTTAAATGCTAATTTTTTTTGTGTTTCTGCACTAGGATAGATCAGAAATAAATTTCCATCACTAGGCGATAAAATTCTTAACTGATCAGATACAAAATTTGATGTTGGCTGTTTTGCTAACCATTCATCATACACAGACGATAAATGGAAATCAGTAGAATTTTCGTAAGTAGGGGTTGCTGAGAAAGCCTTTCCGTGAGGGCATAGGAGTCAGGAGTCAGGAGTCAGGAGTCAGGAGTCAGGAGTCAGGAGTCAGGAGTCAGGAGTCAGG
>NZ_JAQMTI010000057.1:0-14371 GCF_028329225.1 Sphaerospermopsis kisseleviana CS-549
GGTAATCTTTACCATAATCAGAAAAAATGGGAATTAGCACTAGCAGATTATAATCAAGCTATCAAAATTAATCCTGATGATGCTCAGGCTTACTACAATCGCGGTAATCTTTACTATGACCAGAAAAAATGGGAATTAGCACTGGCAGATTTTAATCAAGCTATCAAAATTAATCCTGATTATGCTCAGGCTTACAACAATCGCGGTATTCTTTACAAAAACCAGAAAAAATGGGAATTAGCACTAGCAGATTATAATCAAGCTATCAAAATTAATCCTGATGATGCTCAGGCTTACTACAATCGCGGTCTTGTTTACGATAATCAGAAAAAATGGGAATTAGCACTAGCAGATTATAATCAAGCTATCAAAATTAATCCTGATTTAGCTGCTGCTTACAACAATCGCGGACTTCTTTACAGTGACCAGAAAAAATGGGAATTAGCACTGGCAGATTATAACCAAGCTATCAAAATTAATCCTGATTTAGCTCTGGCTTACTACAATCGCGGACTTCTTTACAGTGACCAGAAAAAATGGGAATTAGCACTGGCAGATTATAATCAAGCCATCAAAATTAATCCTGATTATGCTCAGGCTTACAACAATCGCGGTGTTCTTTACAAAAACCAGAAAAAATGGGAATTAGCACTGGCAGATTATACCCAAGCTATCAATATTAATCCTGATTATGCTGATGCCTACAAAAATCGCGGTGTTCTTTACTATAATCAGAAAAAATGGGAATTAGCACTGGCAGATTATAATCAAGCTATCAAAATTAATCCTGATGATGCTCTGGCTTACATGGGTCGCGGTTTAGTTTATTATCAACTTGGTGACAAACAAAAAGCCAAAGAGGACTTACAACAAGCAGCACAATTATTACAGGCTCAAGGAAATGTTGCTCTTTATCAACAAATTATGGATTTATTAAAAGGTTTGTAGAAAGTTTCTTTGCTGATAACATTTTATTTGTCTGAATCAGGATATCCAGGATTTAAGGATTTACAGGATATTATTTGTAGTTTTTTCATGTTGTATTTTATGATTTTGAGGAGGTTATTTGTCACCCAACTCAGTCCGTCAGAATTATCCCTCGAACCGATTCGAGCAGATGCGTTAATTCTGTTACAATCAGATGAAATGGTTCTGCATATAGAATTTCAAACTGAACCAAAAGCCCAAATTCCCTTTAGAATGGCGGATTATCGGTTAAGGGTGTATCGCAAATTTCCCAATAAACGGATGCGTCAGGTTGTGATTTATCTACAACCAACCACATCCGAATTAGTCCAGCAAACAGCCTTTGTTTTAGAAAATACCCGTCATGAATTTGGCGTTATTCGTCTTTGGGAACAACCCAGCGACATATTTTTAAATACTCCTGGTTTGTTACCGTTTGCAACTCTCAGTCAAACTGAGGATAAAACGCTAATATTACAACAGGTTGCAGAAGCTATTGAGCAAATAAACGATACCCGAATCCAAAGTAATGTTGCTGCTTCAACGGCGATATTAGCTGGGTTAGTATTAAACAAGAAACTGATTAAAAGATTATTGCGGAGTGATGCTATGCGCGAGTCTGTAATTTATCAGGATATCCAACAGGAAAAAGCTTTAGCAATTGTGACACGACAACTCCGTCATCAAGTCGGAACTGTTCCACCTGCACAATTATTGAAACTTGAAGCTATGGAATCAGAACAGTTAGAAGATTTAGCTGAGGCTTTACTTGATTTTTCTAGTTTAAGTGATTTAGAAGCTTGGTTAGCACAACATCAAGTTTAGCAATATTGGTCAGGGTTTAGCAATACTAAACCCCTACATCTTCAATAAGAAATTACCTCAAACATCCCATCAACAACACAAACAAATACATCCTGTAAATCCTTAAATCCTGGACATCCTGATTCAGACAAGAAAATCAACTTTTGTAACAATCTCCACCATTTGCGTAAAATATTGCCAAGCAAGCCGAAATTGTCATAGAGGTGTTGTGCAGGGAGAAGAGTGGTAAGATTATGAACAAATTAGTTATCCTCAAACTAGATGGTAATTTCCATGAAGGCTTTCGCGTTCGTTTAGAAATTGGTGAAGATGATGCGCTTCCCGATATTGAACTAAGTGACAATACATTAACATTACCTCCTCTTCCCACCCTACCTAATATTTATCAAGATTGGTCTAATAGTTATCGCAGTCTGGATGGATACCGCATTAAACCTAAAAAAGACCAAATTACTAATGTCAAATATCAATCTCTGAAAACAGAATGTCACACTCATACAAACATTCTCAAACAGCAATTTATTACTTGGTTACAAGCAGAGTCATTTCGCCAGATAAAAGAATTATGTTTAACACAATTAAATGCTACTGATGAAGTGCGAATAATTATTCGTACTCATGAAACTCAACTGCGAAAATTACCTTGGCATTTATGGGATTTATTTAATTATTATCCTCATGCAGAAGTGGCTTTTAGTTCCCTTTCTTCCCAACGGTTTAAAAAAAGTACCCGTTCCCATATCCGCATTTTAATTATTCTGGGTAATAGTGAAGGAATTAATGTTGCTGAAGATGAAAAATTACTGCAACAATATTGTCAAGCAGCGGAAATCATTGTTTTAGTTGAACCTTCACCTTCAGAACTGAATAAATATCTTTGGGATGATACCGGTTGGGATCTGATTTTCTTTTCTGGCCATAGTCGTACAGAGTCAACAAAAGGCAGAATATTTCTCAACCGCACCGATAGTTTAACAATGGATAAGTTGCGGTATGCACTACAAACCGCCGTCAGCAAAGGGTTACAATTAGCTTTTTTTAACTCCTGTGATGGTTTAGGAATTGCTACTGAATTAGAAAGTTTGCATATTCCCCAAATAATTGTGATGCGTGAACCTGTACCAGATCAGGTGGCTCATCAATTTTTAAAAGACTTTATTCAACAGTTTACCAGTAGAAAATCTTTCTATCAATCTGTGAATATTGCCCGCAAAAAATTACAAGGTTTAGAAACAGAATATCCTTGTGCTAGTTGGTTGCCTGTAATTGTCCAAAATTTGTTAGCAACGCCTCCGACTTGGCAGAGTATGGGGGCTGTAGCTAGTTGTCCTTACAGGGGTTTGGCGGCTTTTCAAGAACAAGATACAGTCTATTTTTATGGGCGAGAAAGTGTTACCCAACAATTAGTTACAGCAGTGAAAACAAAGCATTTGGTAGCAGTGGTTGGGGCTTCGGGAAGTGGTAAATCTTCGGTGGTATTTGCCGGGTTAATTCCCCAATTAAAGCGAGATAAAAGTCAACATTGGCAAATTGTGTCTTTTCGTCCGGGGAATAATCCGTTAGAATCATTAGCGATCGCACTTCATCGAGAGTTAGGCACTAAAAAAGATATTTCTCCTAATTCCAGATTGCAAGAATTAGAAATAGAAGTACAGTTAAAACAAAGTCATAGCACTTTATCTAATTTCCTAGAATCGCTGATTAGTATTTCACCCAAATCACATATTATCTTAATTGCTGACCAATTTGAAGAACTTTATACTCTTTGTCAGGATACCGGAGAACGGAAAATATTTTTAGATAATCTTTTAAATGCAGTTAATAGTATTCCTGGTTTTACCTTAGTGTTAACCCTAAGAGCAGACTTTTTTGGTGAAGCTTTATCTTACCGTCCTTTGAGTAATGCCTTGCAAGATGCTCAGGTGAATTTAGGTCCCATGAATGCCTTAGAATTAGAAAGTGCCATTTCACAACCTGCTCTTAGTCTCAATGTACAATTAGAACCAGGATTAACTCAACGTCTCATTGATGTGGTGCTTAATTCTCCTAGCCATTTACCCCTACTAGAATTTACTTTAACTCAGTTGTGGCAACGGCAACAGCAAGGATGGCTAACTCATCAAGCATACACGGAAATTGGCACTATCGAAACTGCACTGGCGAATCATGCTGAGTCAATTTATGCCCAATTAAGTGCAACCGATAAACAAAAGGTACAACAAATATTTATTCAATTAGTGCAGCCAGGAGAATATAACACAGATATCCGGCGTTTAGCTACTCGTGGGGAAGTGGGGGCAGAAAACTGGAATTTAGTTACACAATTAGCAAATGCCAGATTAGTAGTTACAGACATTAATAAACTAACAAAAATTGAAACCGTAGAAATTATTCATGAGGCATTAATTCGTAATTGGCGCAGATTAAAACAATGGATGCAAACAGATGGAGATTTTCGCCGATGGCAAGAACAGTTAAGAACAATAATGCGACAATGGGAAAATCATCAACAAGATACAGGAGGATTATTGCGGGGTAAATCTTTAATTGATGCCCAGGAATGGTTAAGACAACGGGAAAATCAAATTAGTGCCAATGAGCAAAATTTTATTATTCAAAGTTTAGAACTACAAAAGAAAGAAAGTCAAGCTCAGAATGCGGCTAAAAACCGAATTATTATTGCTTTAAGTGGTGGGTTATTAGGAGTATTACTATTAGCTGGTGTAGCTTTATGGCAAAGGCAAAAATCCCAAATTAATGAATTAAAAGCCTTGAATTTATCTGCACAAGTATTGTTAAAATCTGGGAATGAAGTTGAAGCTTTTATCCCCACACTGAAAGTTATCAAAAATTTACAGCAGTTAAATTTCTTAAACTTCTTAAATTCTCAAACTCAGTTAAGTTTGTCTGCGGCTACTTTAGAAAATATCAACCAAATTCGAGAATACAATCGTTTACAAGGACATAAAGGTGAGATTTCCACTGTTAAATTTAGCCCAGATGGTCAGCTTTTAGCTTCAGGTAGTGAAGATAATACCATCAAAATTTGGCGACGATATGGGAAGTTACAGCAAACTTTATCAGGTCATAAAGATAGAGTTTTTAGTGTTATTTTTAGTCCAGATTATCAATTTTTGATTGCTGCTAGTTTTGATAACACTATTAGTTTTTGGCGTTATGATTATAGCACAAAATTATTTACAAATCAACCTAATTTTAGGTTAATAGAACAAGATAAATTATTGGCAATATCTCTCAGTCCCGATAGTCAAATTTTAGCAACTGCTAACAGTAAAGGAAAAATAAAACTGTGGACATTAAATGGACAACTGATGAAAACAATTATCGCCCACCAGCAAAAAATATGGGGTATAAATTTCAGTCCTGATGGAAAAACTATTGCTACTGCAAGTGCTGATAAAACCGTTAAACTTTGGCATCTTGAAGGTCAGGAATTAAAAAATTTACCAGTAAAAATATTATCAGGTCATACTGATGAAGTTTTTACAGTCAAATTTAGTCCCGATGGTAATACTTTAGCCTCTGCTAGTAAAGATAAAACTGTGAAACTTTGGGATGTAAATGGAAAATTACTGCATACTTTTACAGGTCATAATAATGAAGTTTTAGATGTGAATTTTAGTCCAGATAGTAAAACTCTAGTTTCTGCTAGTGCTGATGATACAGTTAAAGTTTGGATGATACCCAATGATTTAAAATTAAAAAAAGATTTAAAATCTCATCCCCAATTTCCAATTTACACCTTTTTAGGACATGGAGGTAAAGCATCAGAAGCCAGTTTTACTCCTGATGGCAAAACCATAGTTTCTGCAAGTGCTGACGGCACAATTAAACTTTGGCATTTGCAAGGTATTTTACCGAGTTTTTCTGGTAATAGTGTGAGTTTCAGTCCTGATAAAAATACTATTGCAGTAAGTAATAAACAGGGAATTATCAGCTTACGACAGCGTGATGGCAGTTTGCTAAAAAGTTTTTATGCCCATGAGGGAGAAATTATCAAAATATTGTTTCATCCCACTGGAAAAAATATTATCACTATTGGCGTTGATAATCAAATCAAAGTTTGGAATCTTGATGGTAAACTTATCAATAGTTGGCAGGGACATTCACAGGATAATAGTATATTGAAGAGTATATTTAAGCCAATTCAAGATATCAGTTTGAGTCCAGATGGTAACAAAATTGCAACTATTAGCAGGGTTGATAAACAAGTTAAAATTTGGGACTTACAAGGAAATTTATTAACAAGTTGGCAGATAAATGATAAATTACCTACAAATATTAACTTTAGTAGAGATGGTCAGACTTTAGCTACTGCTGGAGATAAAACAGTAAAACTGTGGAATTTAGCAGGAAAATTACTGCAAACTCTTTCTGGACATGAGGATAATATTACATCTGTAATTTTTAGTCCTAATGGAAAAATGATTGCGACTGCAAGTGCTGACAAAACAGTGAAACTTTGGGATAGCAAGAGTGGTAAATTATTACATACTTTACAACATCATCAAAGTGTTTATAGTGTAGATTTTAGTCCTGATAGTAAAATTCTAGTTTCAGCCAGTGGGGATAAAATCAGTTTTTGGAATTTGCAGGGAGAATTAATTTATAGTCTGCAAGGAAGTAAAAATGATCTTTTAGAAGTTAATTTTAGTGCAGATGGAAAGATGATAAATTCTGTGGATATTAGTAATCATATCACTTTGTGGGATTTGGATATTCATGGTTTACAAAAACGTAGTTGTGAATGGTTGCATGAATATTTACAAGAAAATGTTAGTTTAGTTAAAGATGAGGGTAAATTATGCGAAAATAATCATTAAGTTTTTCAGAATCAGGATTTCCAGGATTTAAGGATGAACAGGATTAAAATAGGATTTTATTACCAATTACCAATCACCAACCACCAATTACCAATCCCCTTATGTCTACCTTAAAATTACCCTTTACCTGTCTAAGTTTAACAATCACTTCCCTAATGATTATTGGAGGGAATTTTTATCAAGTTGCAGCTTCTCAAACTCAATCAATACAAATATCAAAAAACTGGCTTTTAGAAGGTAAAATCAAGGTAAATCAACAAGATTATCAAGGGGCAATATTAGATTTTACACAAGCTATTAATCATAATCAGCAAAATGCAGAAGCATATTATCAACGGGGTTTAATTTATGCTAGATATGCCCAAGGAAAGCCTTTAAATCCTGATGGAACTGTACCGGGTTGTAGGAAAAAGGATGATTATATAATTATTTGTCCAGTAGAAGTAAAAGATAAAATTCAAGAGTATAAACAGAAAGCTATTGCAGATTTTACTCAAGCAATTACAATCAATCCCCAATATGCAGTAGCTTATCATCAGCGCGGATTAATACAAGAAGAGAACGAACAGAAAATAGCAGATTTCCAAATAGCAAACACGCTTTATTTACAAAAAAGTTTAGCTTCTTTAAAAGCAAAGAAATTTCCAGAAGTAACACAGTTGTTAAAGATTATTGATAAGTTACAGGCTGAAATAAACTCTTTGAATAGAATAGTGGATTTACGAGATCCAGAACTACAATATCCTGTAAATTCTTCAACTGTTTCTCCTGATTCCATTGAAGAATTAAATAATCAAGCCTATGCAGCTTTGAATAAAGGAGATGTGCAGACAGCAATCCAGAAGTTCAAAACATTAGCTATTAAACTCCAAGAAAACAAGGAATATAAAAGATATCAGCAAATACAGCTAATTATTATAGAACTTGAGAAAATTCGTAGTTAGGGTTTGCTGAAAAAGTTATCTGTGAGGAGCTAGGAGTATGGCTAACGCCACGCTTACTTCGACAGGCTCAGTACAAGTCGCTATCAAGGAGTTTTTTTTATTTTGAAATTCTGCAAACACCTGTCCTGAGCCTGTCCTGAGCCTGTCCTGAGCGGTGTCGAAGGGCGGTGTCGAAGGGCGGTGTCGAAGGGCGGTGTCGAAGGGCTAACAAAGTGCAAGCTTTTTGAGGCTCACAGTACCTCAAACCTTGCACAATTTTAATTTTCACCATCCTTACAGCTATTTTCAGGTAAATAAACCACATTTTGATTTAGGTTTCGCGTCAACAATGTAGGGGCGTTCGCGAAGCGTGCTGGAAGCATCAGCATTGGGATGATAGTCTTAGGTAAAAACCGATAATTAATTGTCCGAATGCTTCGCCCTTACTGTGGTCTAAAGACATGAAAACTGCTGTAAATAAGCTGATAAACATTTAATTTGCATAATTATTACAGGCAGGATGCCTGTTCCACAAGAGTTTTAGTTGTCAGGAATAGGTAAGTTAAATGTCCAACAGTTTACTGAGACAGTATTTTCTTAAACCTCAAACATTTTAGTTTGCTGCGACTCCCCATAAGCCACCATAATCTGAAACTTTTCCCCCAACTCTGCACTAAATTCCAATTGAATCCAGTTATCTTCATCTCTTGATATAACCTCTAAAACATTTTTTCCCAAATTATCAATAATATTTAATTTTACTCCTTCAGGTAACAGATGATTTCCCACCGGATATACTTGAGTTAAAATATCTACTTCTAGACCAGAACCAGCAGCAATTTTTACTACTAATGCCACAGAAATTTGCTCAAGGTGCATTCCCAAATCAATTTTTTGTCCCCGCGTCATACTCACAGCACTCTTAAAAGCTAATCCTAATTGTTGCGGATTTAATAAATTCTCAATAGTTTGCCAACTTGCATCTACAAATCCATCTAACCATTGTCCAATTTTTACCAGAATAGATAAATCTTCATATTGTGGAGATTTATCTATTTCTAATTCACTCAGATAAAGTAAAAAATTCTCCAAAGATTGCAACTGATTCAGAGGAACTTCCGCTTCAGCTTGAGGTGTAAAACCTAAAATTTTCGCCTCTTTTAAATCAGAATTGAACTGCACAGCCACATAACCCACTCTATCCTCCCAAACCTCCGGCGGAATTTCACATACTTCTGCTTTTGGTAAAACTGGACGACATTCTAATTTACCTAAATTTTTTACTTTTAAATCAGCTACATTCATCAATTGAATTACTAAAAAGTCATGACTATCACTTCCTTGGCAATCAGTTTCAAATCCCATACACTGGAGATAATTATCTACAGCATACACAGCTAAAGTATTAAGATAAACTTGTTGCCGCTGATCAGGATTAGAAATACTTTGGCTATATTCTTGAGCTATTCCATGAGCTTCTTTAGAGAGAGATACGCTAAAAGTTAGTTGTTCTGTGATGCTATTCATGAGGCAATCTCCAAAATTTTTATAGTCAGTTAATGCAGTTTCTATATATATTTCTTTAAATAAGTAATAATTTTACGCATCCGTCGCTGGTAGAAACTAGAAGCTGTTGAAAGTGGTACTTTTAATTCCTCAGAAATTTCTTGCCATTGTTTACCATTTAAAACCAACAGCAGAATAGCTTGCAAATTAGCTTGGGGATGATCCTTAATACAGTCATTTTTTAAAACATTCTCTGGATCATTCTCAATAATTTCCTTTAACTGTTGTTGCTCAGATATTTCATTTGGTTAGTAGGTAGACAGTCTAATTCTAAACTGGCTTTATTTGCATTTCCAGATGAAGCAACTGCTTGAGTACCATTTCCTTCAAGCTTCAACACGCCGATAGTGGGTAATTCACTATGAACACATAACTTCATTACCTGACCCAGCAACTGTAATTCTACTCTGATAATCAGAGTACCAGCATTAGTTTGCCATTGTTGTTCTATCACCGGATTGGCTAAAGAAACAGGCATAGTCAGATTTTCCAGCAGTTGTTTAGCTGCCATTAACGACAACGCCATTTGTTGACGCGGTTGTAAATCTGAGTAATCCTTCTCAATGTTGGGTATTGTCTCCAGAGCATCTACAGAACGATAAGAAGTTCTCAGTACCAACCCAGCTAAATCATTAATTAACTGATAATCTTCTGGGAACAAGCTCTCTACCGCTTGAACCAACTTAGGACCCAATGGCAGGGAGGAAGTTAGCAACAACTGACACTTGTCCATCAATTGCTGAAAAATTGTATCTGGCAGAGAAACTGGCAGATTGAGCTTAGATTGCTGTGCCAACCACCCCCAGGCAGGAACTAAAGCAATCGCTGGCTCTTCCACAAATTCTGGATATTCTACTAATTGACTTTCCCAAGGGAATAAAGGTGGGTGGTTTTGGATTTCGACTTGTAGCCGACGTTTAAGGACTGCTTGGAAACGTTCTTGCACAGTAGGAACTTCTCCTAGTTCAAAGGTTTGGGATTTTCCTCTTTGATCTGGCTGACTACTTGATGATGTAGATGCTGCCAGAAGAGGGTCTTCTACCCCATCAATTTTCTCACACTCTACCCAGGGATGCTCGCCGGTTTGACATTATCTGCCAACAACCAATCGCGCCACTGGTATTGTAAGGGTTGTGAGTCACTATTCATGAGTAGATGCACTAGATCCGGACACAATTGAGTTACGAATTTCCCAGGCTTGTTCCAAAATCTTAAACCACCGTTTTTCTAGTTGTGCCATTGATAATCCTAAAGCTTTGGCAATGGTTTCGTCAGATTCTCCTTGTTGCTTCAAATCTAATAAAGACCGATCTTGATCATCTAATTTGCCTGTGTACAGTTGCCATTGGTGGGGTGTTAAACCTAAATTAGTAGGTAAAGACACATCTAACCATTCATGCACCAATTCCCAATGATGCAAGAGAGAAAACCTAATTAAATGATACTTAAAACGTTGCTGCAAGTAGTCACGCTGACGTGGGGTTAAACCTAAAATTGACTCGATCTCTTGTGCTGATAAATCCTTGAGACGGAGAGAGAAATAATCAGCACAGTCTGATTGTTGTCGTTGTTCTAAATAATTCATCAATTCCGTAATCACCACGGAGCGCAAAGTATCTTCATCTGGTTCTGGTTCAGTTTGCATGGCCATAGCAGCACGCAATTGTTGTATGGCTGGTTCTTCCCAAGAACCATCAGTTTCGCCACTACTGCCTTCAGCAGCTTGTTCAATATCCACGCTCGTCTCTGGAGGCTGCTGTTGTGAGAAGGTTTGCGCTCGCAGAATAATTAACTGTTGTTGTCTGCCTGGTAAGGGAATGCGGCGTTTAGCATACCTTTCGGTAAATGCCATATATTCGGCTAATTCTAGTAGGGTTTGGGGACGATAGGTGGATGGTTGTTGATTTTCCCTACGGAAAGCATTCAAAGCCTCCAAATAAAAACTTTGAAGAAAATCTTCTATGATAGTCAACCGCCCCTGATAGCTTAGTTGCTTTTGAGGAGGATTAATATAGCGATAAATGATGGCGCTCAAAGTGCTGTGTAATTCTACCCTACCCCGATTAGAACCTAGCTGATAATAGCGGAGACATTGTTGTAGCCGATATCGGGCGAGGGTCATTGCAGAGCTTTCTATTTCTCCAGAAGCCTGAATGCGTTTACTTTCATTACAAATCCGCAGGACTTCGCCCGAAATTCGCAATGCTACATCTCGACAATTCTTTTCTGCCGCCTTTGTTGACTGCTGTAGTTCCTTCAAGAGAAATTGAAAGATAACCTCTACGCCGATAGACTTATCTCCCTGAGTAGTTGCGGTTGCGGGCCAATTCATAGTCGGAATTTTAAAAATAACCTAACATACTTAAACACAACCTGTAAGGCCGTGGCTGTTAGCTTGATAGATGTTATTTATAAGCTACCAGTTATTGGTTGTCAGATGACAAGTGACAGGTGACAAAGAAGGAGGCAGGGGAGCAGTTAATAACCCAGTCCCTCGCATTCATAATTTTGGACATTAATCAAGAACCATTTATAAGCCATGAAAAATTTAGAAGCACAAATTCAACTGTTAATTGATAATGCACCCCAAGATGGTGTGACACCACAACTTGTGGCTAATATTGCGCCTGTTTTGAGAGCGATCGCTCAAAATTTACAACACTCTCAATACTATATTCTCCAAAATTTGCAGGAACGCTGGGTTTTAACTACATTGAAGCACAAGGCTAATGCAGCCCCAAAAGGAACAATAGGGGAAAAGCGGGTAGTTTACGCCTTTCCTAGATTACAGGATGTTTCCCTGGTTTCATCTGTTGGGACCAGCCCTCAAGCAGTGGCTAAACCCATGCCTGTAATTCATATTTTGTTTCAACTGGTGGCATTAGAACCAGTAGATAGTATAGTTTTTTTTGAGACTCCTGGAACAACCAGCAACGCTATGGAAGTCGAGCGCACTGACCTGCAAAAGATGATTGAACAGAAACTGCAAGAACACATACTTAGTCAGCAAGTACCTCCAGATATCGCCTGAATCAATTTTGGATTTTGGATTTTGGATTTTGGATAGAATCTAAAATCTAAAATCTCAAATCCAAAATGCCTAATAAAGCCGACTTAATACATAATCAGTCATGCTGATTAATGCTTGCCGTGATTCTGAGGGTTCTAAGATGGCAATATGTTCAGATGATACCTTGGCATGATGAGCGGCTAATTCTCTGGCCCGTTGTATGCCTTGGCTATCAGCAATCAGCTTCAGTGCCTGCTCTAAATCCCCTTCTTGGGCAAACTCTCTGTCAATTAGCGCTTCCAGGCAAGGTTGTTCTTCTAGAGCAAATAACACTGGTGCAGTTAGATTACCACTTTTAAGATCCGATGCCGCTGGTTTACCCAAAGTATCTGTTGAACCAGTGAAATCTAGAATATCATCTACTATTTGGAAGGCTAAACCCAGATGCTTACCGTAGTTATACAAGTTTTCAGCAGTCTCTGGGGAAACGTTACTCAATATTCCCGCAGCTTTAGAACTGTTAGCAATTAATGAGGCTGTTTTGTAATAGCTCTTTTTCAGGTAAGTTTCCGTAGAAAGATTAGTATCAAAACGATTTAGCCCTTGTTGAATCTCCCCAGCGGCCAAATCCATGATTACTTCTGAAAGCAGTTTAACTACATCCAAATTATCCAGATTTGCCAAATACCAGGAAGATTGAGCAAAGAGGAAATCTCCTGCCAGTACGGCAATACGATTGCCAAACAAGCTATGAACCGTAGGAACGCCACGGCGTACATTTGACTCATCCACTACATCATCATGTACCAAGCTGGCTGTGTGGATCATTTCCGTAATCTCTGCTAATCGTCGATGACGAGGCGTAATGTCTTGTTCTAGCATGGTTGCCCGCGATATCAGCAGCACAATGGCTGGCCTAATGCGCTTGCCCCCAGCACCGAATAGATGTTCGGCTGCTGCATAGAGGATGGGGTGGCGGTTTCCAACTAGCTGTGTGAGGTTATCTGCTAGTATTTGCAGGTCTGCTTCCACAGGGGTAAACAGGGAGGTGGCTGGGGTCATGGATGGGCGGACTCTGACTTTGGTTACGAAAGTTTACATATCCTTTACTCATTTTAAGATAAACCATATCCAGCGCCAAGTTTTCATCCAGGAATCCCAAACCATACTTTTCGGATCAGCACAAGTAGCTTCTCTTATATCCTGGAAAAAAGCCCAGGAGTCAAGGAAGATGCGAAAACAGGAGAATGAAGCAATATTCAGTAAAACGCATTTTTTACATATTTTAATTGTCAAAAATCATACTATAATTATCCTTGATAGGATAATTCAGCAAAACTTGTCTGTCAACATTGAGAAAATTTGAAATTTAGTCCAGAAGGTAGCTGAAAATCCAGGTCTGTTGTGTTACGCTAATGTGTAGGAATTTTAAATTTTTCAGATATTCACTGCCAAAAAACAGTTAATCATCAATAGGTGATTTTACTCATTGGATTTGTGAGTCTAAAATAACAAGTCGCCGACAGAATGAAGGAAATGATTCCTAACGATTTGCTGTGCGGCAGCAATCCTATTGAGTTAGATGATATGCTTTCTCTTAAGAAAGCCACTACACATCCTCAGCTAACGTTGATCATAAGTGTAGCTCTTACTTGATTGGTGTGAGGGTGAATAAGGCAGACTAGGTAGACTGCTGAGGAGCGCAGTTTTAAGTTGCTATGTAGCAAATTAACTGCTGTTCGATGTGTGGTATGTGAAAAGCTTAATCAAATAATAAATTGTTTAACCAGAGAGAAGTAAAACTCTACTGGTCGGCTTTGCATAGCCTACTATAGCAATCAAGAATGTGCTTGATTTGCTGAAGTTCTACTATTTGTGTATGCAATTTTATAGTCCTTTGAAAGTTGAGTTGGTAGAACAATGATTTATGGAAATATGCCTATGATGATCTTTATTTTAGCTGCTGGATATTTATTTACAGTCTACTTATTATTGGCACTAGCAAAGCGAACAGGTAGAAATAGTGTTATTAAAAGTGGGACTGCGGTTATTCAGGAGCAACACCAGCAGGAAAGAGCTAGTCCTAAGCTGACTATTTGATAGACAAAACTATACTTATGTTGACAAGCATTGACATAAGTGAGTTAAGAAAATCGCCCACTTGATATATAATCCTACGATATCAAGTATTGAATTAAGACTATTGCCAACGCGAAAACCAAGCAATGATAGCGGTA
>NZ_JAQMTI010000058.1:0-5655 GCF_028329225.1 Sphaerospermopsis kisseleviana CS-549
CCCCAGTCCCCAGTCCCCAGTCCCCAGTCACCTACTTTACTAAAGTTTCTAATTCTATTACTACTCGTTCTAATTCTTCTACCAAGGGTATAATTTTAGTATTTTTATAAGTTTTCTTAAAAGCATCTACTAAGGCGCGATAATACCACAAAGTTCCTTCTTTACCTGCTTTAAATCTTTCCCAGACTGCATCACCCATCAAACGATAGTCTTTAAGAATTGATCTAGCATTATAAATTTTATCAGCACAGGAAACCAGCAACACGGAAGGGGAAGCGGTGGGAATATGAGCGAGATATTTTTCTTTGCGTTCTTTCCAAGGGGGTTTAGGGTTGGTGTCTGCGTCGGTGCATCCGTCAACTATTGCGGTGACGTTATCTCCAAAGCGATGACGAATTTCTGCTCTGATGGCTACTCCTCCTTGATCTTCTATGGCATCATGTAATAGTGCGGCGATCGCTTCTTCTTCGTTTGCACCATATTCTAAGGCTATGCTGGCTACTCCTAATAAATGGCTAATATAGGGTACTCCTGAACCTTTTCTGATCTGGGTTGCGTGGAGTTGGTGCGTGTAGGTTAATGCTTGGGTGAATCTTTCTGTTAGCATTTTTTAAATGGGTATTTTCCGTTTGGTGTTGAGGTTTGAAAGGATTGAACCGCGAAGGACGCAAAGGACACGAAGGAAGAAGAAGAAGAGGAGAGGAAGAGAGATTTATTTTTCACAATTTTAATATTTTTTTAATCAATTCTTTTCAATAACCATGAATAAGAACCTTTTCTATCTTTCCCAGTACCAGATATTTGCTTACTATCAGATGATAAATAACCTTGATTTTCTCCAAGTCTCCAATAACCAGATAAAATTTTTATTTCTTTTATTATTATTGTAGTTTTATCAGAGTGAATTTTTCCATTAATAGTTATCTTAGCTGTTCCATTCCACCAAATCAATTAATACTGCTTCTGATTTCCCAGAACGTATCATTATATTCTGCGGTTTTATATCTCGATGTAATAATCCATTATTGTGAACTACGGTTAATGCTTCTCCTATTTGCTGAATGTATTTTAATGCTATATCTTCAGATAAAACACCGTGATTTTCTACTAAAGTTCCTAAATTTTCCCCATCAATATATTCCATCACCATACACCACAAATCATCCTCATTTATAACTTCGTAAATTTTCACGATATGGGGATGATTGCATTTGGCTAACTTTATCGCTTTTTCCCGGTAAAGGTTCATAGCGAGAATTTATCGGATATTGATCATCAATTAAATCTTCTAAAATTTGTGCCACACACTCGACAAAATCAGACCTATAAGCTTTGGCAAGTTTTTTAAAAGAACGCTGAAAATTATCAGATTTTTCAATCGAGAAGGGAGTTAAGCCAGTCACGCACTTCTCCTTTTTTAACACGATTTGATGTTTCTGAATTACAAGCATCTTTTAAAACTTGTCTCATTACATCTTTGTAAAATGGATGATCTCTTTCTATCTGATCTAATTTCTCATGTCCTAATGCTTTTAAATCTTCTAATAAAATGACTGTGGTGGAAGCAGCTTGAGGTGGTAAACCTTGACGTGCTTTTTTCCAAGGAAATTCTAAGTGAGTCATATCACTTAAACGATAAGCATGATAACCACCAAAATATTCCCATACTTCTTCTAAAAGTTGTTTGTAATCTTCAGATATTTCTGATAATGATTCTTGACTGGGAATAGGTAATTGTTTAGCTTCAAATTCGCTATAAAATCTATAGGCAGGTGGACAAACTGGACCATAACGCCATGCCTGTATTTCTTCGGGAAATAATTGTTGATCATACATGACTAAATGCAAACTTTGGGCATAATAAAGCAGCTTTTGTACTTTCATATTTGTCATTTCTGCTTCTATGCCGTCTTGGTAAGCTTTAATAATGAAGTAGCGAGCTACGGTTAGACAATCAATCATAATCACACTCGCAAATTAAACACAATACATACTCCATTTATTATACTTTAAATTCATTTTTTAGTACATTTTTACTGAAAAATCTGTTGATTAGACGATGAACCCCAAGAAACACTCTTGGTATTTTCTCTCAAAATCACAATTGTTGTAACAATTAAGCTAGAATTATTAAAGGTTCTTTACACAACTGGCAAAAACCCCCGCCTAAAAAATCTCAAGTACACTTAACTTCTATTATGACTATTATGAGAATACTTTTTGGCGGTTTAAAATAATAGAAAATCCTGATGTGACAAACTAAGAACCTATGCCACAAACGCTTCTGAATGAAATTATTAACCAGCTAAATAGTTTAGAACAGGATGAACTACAGCAGCTTAATCAGATTATTCACATATATCTGACTGACAAAGCACAAGCTGATCAAACCACAAAATTTTATCAAGCACTTTTAAATTCTGGTTTGGTGAAAGAAATTAAACAACCCATTCCCCAACCACAGGAAAGAACTCTCATTCAAGTACAGGGTAAACCTGTTTCTCAAACTATCATTGAGGAACGCTGCTAAATGACTGTTTATTTCTTTGATAGTAGTGCTTTAGTTAAACGCTATGTTGCGGAAATAGGTTCAACTTGGGTTGTGAGTTTGTGTAATCCTAATTTAAAAAATAATGTATTTATTGGTGCTATTACTGCTGTGGAAATTACTGCGGCAATTAGTAGACGTGTAAGGGGTGGAAATATCTCATCTTCAGATGCTACAACAGTTTATTCCCAATTAAAAAATGATATTCAATCTGAATATCAAGTAATTGAAATTACAGATACTATTATTAATTCAGCTATGACCTTAGCAGAAAAACACGGTTGGCGGGGTTATGACGCAGTTCAGTTAGCTGCTGCTAAAGCTATTAATGATCTTTGCATAGCCAATAATTTGCATCCATTAACTTTTGTATCTGCTGATCAAGAATTGAATAATGCCGCAGTCAACGAAGGTTTAGTCATTGATAACCCCAATAACCACCCCTAAACCTCAAAAACACTCTTGCTATTTCCTGTCAAAATAACAATTTTTGTGACAATTGAGTTAGAATTATTAAAGGTTCGTTACAGAACTGGCAAAAAACCCCCACTTCTGTTAAAACAACCAAACCCTAAGCTAACTAAGCTATTAAATCTAAAAACCCTAAATTACACAACAACGCTCTTATGACGCTCCCAATTCGTAACGTCGCCATTATCGCCCACGTTGACCACGGTAAAACCACCCTGGTTGATGCTCTCCTCAAACAGTCCGGCATTTTCCGCGAAGGCGAAGACGTTCCGGATTGTGTGATGGACTCCAATGATCTGGAGAGAGAGCGGGGAATTACTATTCTTTCCAAAAATACGGCGGTTAAATATAAAGATACCCTGATCAATATTGTTGATACCCCTGGACACGCTGACTTCGGTGGAGAGGTAGAACGGGTATTAGGCATGGTTGATGGTTGCATTCTCATTGTTGATGCTAACGAAGGACCAATGCCCCAAACCCGCTTTGTACTGAAAAAAGCTTTAGAAAAAGGTCTGCGTCCTATTGTTGTTATCAACAAAATTGACCGCGCTAAGGCTGATCCTCATGTAGCCGTTGATAAGGTTTTGGATCTGTTCCTGGAATTAGGTGCAGATGACGATCAGTGTGATTTCCCTTATCTGTTCGCTTCCGGGATGGCTGGTTATGCCAAGGAAACTTTGGAAGCAGAAGCGGTAGATATGCAGCCTTTGTTTGAGGCTATCCTCCGTCATGTTCCCGCACCTGTGGGTGATGCTAACAAACCTCTGCAATTGCAAGTTACCACCCTGGATTATTCTGAATATCTGGGACGGATTGTTATTGGTAGAATCCATAACGGTACGATCCGCGCTGGACAACAAGCAGCTTTGATAACAGAAAGTGGTAATATTGTCAAGTCGAAAATTTCCAAGTTGATGGGATTTGAAGGCTTGAAGCGAGTGGAATTAGAAGAAGCTTCTGCTGGTTATATTGTGGCGGTAGCTGGTTTTGCTGATGCTTACATTGGTGAAACTATTACCGATCCTAATGAACCCCAAGCGTTACCACTAATTAAAGTGGATGAACCAACTTTACAGATGACCTTCTGGGTAAACGATTCACCCTTTGCAGGTCAAGAAGGTAAACTGGTTACATCTCGTCAAGTGCGCGATCGCTTGTTCCGGGAATTAGAAACCAACGTAGCTTTAAGAGTGGAAGAAACCGACTCCCCTGATAAGTTCCACGTTTCTGGACGGGGTGAATTACACCTGGGTATCTTAATTGAAACCATGCGTCGGGAAGGTTACGAGTTCCAAGTTTCCCAGCCTCAAGTAATTTACCGCGAAGTCAGTGGCCAACCTTGCGAACCTTTTGAATTATTAGTTTTAGACGTTCCCAGCGATGCAGTAGGTAGCTGTATTGAACGTTTAGGACAACGGAAAGGGGAAATGCAAGATATGCAACCCGGTGTTGGCGATCGCACACAATTAGAATTTGTGATTCCTGCCCGTGGTTTGATTGGTTTCCGTGGTGAATTTATGCGGATGACCCGTGGTGAAGGTATCATGAACCACAGTTTCCTTGATTATCGTCCCATCACAGGAAATATTGAAGCCCGTAACAAAGGCGTTCTGATATCTTTTGAAGAAGGCGTTTCCACATTCTACGCCATGAAGAACGCTGAAGATAGAGGAGCATTCTTTATTACTCCTGGAACAAAGGTGTACAAAGGCATGATTGTCGGTGAACACAACCGTCCTCAAGACTTAGAATTGAACGTTTGCAAAACCAAGCAGTTAACTAACCACCGTGCATCAGGTGGTGATGAACTCGTACAATTGCAAGCACCTGTAGAAATGAGTTTGGAAAGAGCATTGGAGTACATCGGACCCGATGAGTTGGTAGAAGTAACTCCCCAATCTATTCGTCTCCGCAAAATGGCGAAGAAGTTAGCTAAACGCTAATTTATCCAGGGTGGGAAATTTAAACCCACCCTTATTTTTTATTTGTATGTATCTGCGTTTATCTGCGTTCTATTATAAATTCCTGAAAAAAAGTTTTATGTCAATAAACCCCCCTCTATTCTCATTATTATTGATAATATTCTCAATTATTTAACGAGTTTTGGTTTTTTCGGCGATCGCTCTTGACAGTGTTTTGAGTTTCTGGTAAATTTAGTTAAAATCCCAAGGGATTGATATAAGAGTTTTAAGAAAGTTTTAAAAATTTTTCTCACGCAAAGACGCAGAGACGCAAAGAGAAGAAAGGTTAACAGAGTAAAAGTATTAATCGCATTTTTGCTATATAATCAATAATAAACGTAAATCCATCCTCAACAATGCCAGAAACGCAAATCATTTTCTTTCAGGACGATAGAGGAGAAGTTCCTGTTTTAAATTGGTTGAAAAAACTAATCAAACAAGATCGCAAAGGATATGCAAACTGTATTGCGAGAATTGAACAATTAGCCGAGTATGGTTTTGAATTAAGAAGACCAGCAGCAGATTTTTTGAGAGCTTGTCCTAAGTTGACAATTTAATAGACAAACCTGTACACTCATAGACAAACATAAGAGTGACTTTATGTTTAAACCTCATGAATTTGCTAAAAAAATCGGAGTTTCAGTCAAGACCTTGCAAAGATGGGATGTTGAA
>NZ_JAQMTI010000059.1:0-10475 GCF_028329225.1 Sphaerospermopsis kisseleviana CS-549
GCCCAATGCCCAATGCCCAATGCCCAATGCCCAATGCCCAATTATCAATTGTCAATTATCAATTATTAGAAATGGCTAAAGTTGTTTTAGATAAAATTAAACGTAAATTTAACAATGTCACCGCTATTGAGGATATCACCTTTGAAATTCCTGATGGTGAGTTTTGGGTTTTAGTTGGTCCTTCGGGGTGCGGTAAGTCTACGATTTTACGAACTATCGCAGGTTTGGAAACTGCTACTTCTGGAAATTTATATATAGGCGATCGCTTGGTTAATGATATCCCAGCCAGAGCGCGTGATGTAGCAATGGTATTTCAAAATTATGCCCTTTATCCCCATAAAACCGTCGCTCAAAATATCGCTTTTGGGTTGGAAATGCGAAAGGTGGATAAAAAAACTATTCAAGAACGAGTGTTAACGGTTGCGCGATCGCTTTCTTTGGAACATCTGTTAGATAGAAAACCTAAACAACTTTCTGGAGGACAACAACAAAGGGTAGCATTAGGAAGAGCGATCGCACGTCAACCTCAATTATTTTTACTCGATGAACCTTTATCTAATTTAGATGCTCAATTACGAGATGATACCAGAGCAGAATTAAAACAATTACATCAAGAATTGGGAATTACGACAATTTATGTCACCCATGACCAAGTTGAAGCCATGACTTTAGCTGATAAAATTGTAGTGTTAAATCGGGGACGAATTCAACAAATTGGCGATCCTCAAACTATTTATGCTTTACCTGCTAATGAAATGGTAGCAGCTTTTTTGGGTAATCCGCCCATGAATATTTTACCCGCTATCTATAAGGGTGATAATTTTGATATTAGTGGTCAATTATTAGCTGTTCCTGAAAATATCAAAGCTGCTTTGAATTTTCACCCTGAACAAATTTGTAATTTGGGTATTCGTCCTGAACATATTAGTATTAGTAAAGCAGAAATTCAACCAGAAAATTCAACCCTTGCAGTAGAAGTTAAGGTTGTTGAACCTTTGGGAAGAGAAACTTTAATTCGTGTGAGTTTACCTAATTCTTCTAGTTTTATCAATGTTCAAGTGGGTGGGGGTGTGCGTTTACATCCCGGTGAAAAGTTGCATTTGCATTTCGATTTAAATCATTTATTTGTTTTTGATCCGGGTAGTGGAGAAAGAATTTTTCCTGTTTAATCTAATTTAATGTATATTGGGTTAAGGGACAGCGTAACCTAACAAGAAGTTAGATCATTTTATTTATTCATCTTTTCTCGGTGTAGTTTCCAGATTTTTGGGTTAATTAACCGCAAAGTACGCAAAGTACGCAAAGGAAGAAAATGAGTAATGTTGGGTTTCTTTTTGTCAACCCAACCTACTACTTATTTTAATCCTGTCGCTTTGAGAATTTCTTGATCACCTTTTCTTACGATTAAAGTTGAATCCGCATTTCCATCTTCTGTAATCGGTTGTTCTAAAATGTAAACATAATCTCCATTTCTCCACCCTGTAACACATTTTCCATCACGACAGGAAACTTTACCACCTGTTAATTCAAGACAGTTACCTTTTGTATCACATCCTTGGTATGTCAAGTTTCCTGTATTATTAACTCCTGTCCAAGAGTCAGCATTACCAATAGTAATTTTCCACTCTCCATTACTAATGGTTTGGGTTTTATTTGCTTGAGGTTTGGTTTCGGTTTTTGCTGTTGTTTTATCTTCTAAAACCTCGATTTTAGTAATTATAGATTCTTGACGAGTTTTTCCGCAAGGTTCTGCACTTTCACAATCATTCACTGATTCTACTGTGAAAATGGCACGGACTTTTTTATTTAAAAATTTTCCTTCTTCTGCACAAATATCAAAACTCGCACCAACTTGGTTTTCTTTACCTTGTTCATCTACTAAGGTGACATAACACATTAAATCACCATTAACTAATTCTTTAACTGTACCAACTTGCGGTGATTTATTTTTGATGGTGGTTTTACGACTAATTTGCGGTGCAGATTTTATTTTCTTTGGTTGATCTGTTTCTGTTGTTTTTTCTTTTTTGATATCTGTTTTATTTTCCTGTTCTGTTTCCTGTGTGGGTGAATTTTTTGTTTGAGATTGTACAGTATTATTAGTTGATGTTGCTGTGGTTGTATTGGTTGGTGGATTATTACAACTAACCAAAGAAATGCAAGATAGAATTAAAGTGATTGTGGGAATTAATTTTTTCATGGGTGGTAATTTATGACGTTTTGTCAAAACTCAATTAATTTTTTACAAAATCTTACGATTAGCTAAAATTTTCTGAGATGAGAGTACCAGTATATGATACTATATAATAGATATGTATAATGTTAATCAATCCTAAAAAAATTAACCAACGAAATCAAATGCTCTAAGCCTTGATATGATTGAACCGCAAAGGGTGCAAAGAACACAAAGATAAGAGAGTTAAACGAGAGTTTTTGGTGTTGCTACAATTATTTTTTCAAAATTGGGATGCTCCCGAATGGAAAAATTCTGGTTTGATCAAACCTTCAATTATCAAACCAGTTTTAACTACCATTGCAAAAGGATTGGTAATTAAAAAATTAGGACAGCTTCAGGAAATAGACCGTCAAGAACTACAAAATCTTTTACGGGTCATTCTGGGTAAATAATATTGTAGGGCTTACGCAAGATTGGACTAAAAACCTGATTCTTGCGTAGGGGTAATTCATGAATTACCCCTACTTTTGTTCTGTTTTGCGTAAGTCCTGTATTGATTGAATTGCTCACGAATTATGATGACACTTTACCAAATCCCCAGGAGCAAAAGCACCATTTTCTGTAATGATGGCTGTAATTAAATCTGCGGGAGTAACATCAAAAGCAGGATTATAAAATTCTACTCCTGAAGGTGTCAAAACAGTATCACCAACTTGATAAACTTCTGAAGGATGACGTTCTTCAATAGGAATTTGACTACCATTAGCTAAGGTAAAATCAATAGTAGAAATCGGTGCAGCCACAAAGAACGGAATATTATGAGCTTTAGCTACAATTGCTAAACTATAAGTACCGATTTTATTAGCAGTATCTCCATTGGCAGCAATTCTATCAGCACCGACAACCACCGCATCAATTAAACCTTGTTGCATACAATGGGCGGCCATATTATCAGTAATTACAGTAACGGGAATTCCTTCTTGTACGCATTCCCAAGCAGTGAGTTTTGCACCTTGTAAACGGGGACGGGTTTCATCTGCAAATACTCGTGTGAGTCTTCCTTCTCTCCAAGCAGAACGCACTACACCTAAAGCAGTACCATAACCAGCGGTTGCTAAAGCACCGGCATTACAGTGAGTTAATATGATTAACTTTTCTGGGGTTTTGGGTAAAACTGTTAAACCGTGATCACCGATTTTTTCACAGGTTTGGATATCTTCAGCGTTGATATTTTGGGCAGTTTCTAGGAGAATTTGTTTAATTTCTGCTATTGTTCCCAGAGTTTCATAAGCTGTTTGCATCATTCTCCCAATTGCCCAAAATAAGTTTACCGCAGTGGGACGGGTAGAACGCAATAACTGGGCAACTTGTTCTAAACGGTTTAAAAATTCCGTGCGATCGCTGGTTTCAATTTCCCTTGCACCCAAATACATCCCATAAGCAGCAGCAACACCAATAGCCGGCGCACCTCTGACTATCATCGTTCTAATAGCCTCGGCCATATCTTCGCTACGATGAATTTCTACCACTGCATACTCATTTGGTAAACGGGTTTGATCTATGAGTAAAACTGAGTTATTCTGCCAAACAACGGGATAAAGCATAATTTCAAAGGAGTCAGGAGTCAGGAGTCAGGAGGCAGGAGGCAGAAGGCAGAAGGCAGGAGGCAGAAGGTAAAAGGTAAAAGTTCAATATTCTTCCCCTGCTTCCCCTGCTTCCCCTGATTCCCCTGCTTCTCTTCCCAGTCCCCAGTCCCCAGTCACCTACTACTGGGGAAAATAAACAATTATCATAGCAACATTGGGTTGATTATGAGCGATCGCAAATCTTTCTGATCATCTGCGTTTTTTGCTTAACAATTTTTAACATGATTTTGACCCAAAAATCCCAAAAAAGTTTCAACACTCGTTTTTCCCCTCAAATTATTGAGAATAGTTGCGAATGACTCAACGTAATTTCAAGGGTCTTGACTTCTGACAGGGTTGTGTTATGATAGTCTTGAAAATAATCCAAGGGGTTTATATACCCAAAAACTGAAATTCCCACTGGATCAGATTTTTTATTGGAATTTATTAATATAGATAATATAGAATAGAAAACGCAGATGAACGCAGATAAACGCGGATTAGTTTTTCAGTTTTCATCTGAATAAATGGGATATTTGATTTAAATTAATAGGGGCTATTAATTGAGAAACAGGTGATTAGCGATGGGGAAAGATCAAATTTTAAATTGATTACCCAGTCACCAATCACCAATCACCCACTACTGGGGAAAATAAAGAATCATCATTGCAACTTTGGGATGATGATGAGCGATCGCTTCGGGAATATGACCAAGTAGGGAAAATATCTGGCTTTTTTGTGCCACAGTTCCATTTAACAATTCTTAACTCAATTTTCCCAAAAAAGTTTCACCCCGCATTTTTCACCCAAAATTATTGAGAATAGCTGCGAATGACTCAACGTAATTTCAAGGGTCTTGACTTCTGAGAGGGTTATGTTATGATAGATTTTAGAATAATCCAAGGGATAATTATATTATAAATCGAAATTTACAGGATTATTCCCTATTCCCTACCTCTACGAAAAGACTTTCTCAGCAACTCCTATCTATATTATAGGTTTAAGCTGATTACTGATTACTGATAGCTGAATGCTTACTCAAAATTGATCTTATTCTCCCATTTTATCAAATAAATCTGCTAACACAACATTAGAAAATAAAAACCCATCAGGATCAGTTAACCGCAATTTTTCCCCCATAATTTGTACCCAACCTTGATCAAAATAAGGGTGCAAACATTGTTTAATTTTTTCTACTTTTTCTGTACCAAACTTTTGGGTTAAAGTCTTTAAATTCAAACCCGATGCTAAACGCAAACCCAGCATTAAAGTTTCTAACAATTCTTCCTCTATAGGTGTGATGTCACAATCAATTATTGCACCATTTTCTAACCATTGATAATATTCTTTGGTTTTACGAGGACGGGTAAAGCGTTTACCTTGTACATAACTAGCTGCACCCATTCCGAAACCGTAATAAGACAGATTTTGCCAATAAACTAAATTATGTTGACATTGATGTCCGCTTTTGGCATAGTTAGAAATTTCATAATGTTCATAACCTGCATCTGTTAATATTTTTTGCCCTAATTGATACATTTTGACAGTGGTTTCATCTGTCGGTAGCGGTTGATCTCCTGGTTGGTAATAACGTCCGAAAGCTGTACCCGGTTCTATGGTTAAATCATAAATAGAAATATGGGTAGGGGCAATTTCTACCGCTTTAGTTAGGGAATTTTCCCATTGATCTAAAGACTGATGTGGTAAACCAGAAATTAAGTCTATGCTAAATTCGGGTATTTCGACTTGGTGAATTAAATCAATAGCTGCAAAAATATCTTCAACTGAGTGCGATCGCCCTGCAATTTTTAACAATTCTGCTGGAAACGTTTGCACACCTAAACTTACCCGGTTCACACCTGCATTTTTATATCCTGTGATATGTGCTAAATCAAAAGTACCGGGGTCCATTTCCATTGAAATTTCTACCCCAGATGCAATGCCAAAACGCTTTTCTAATGTTGTTACAATCTGTTGTAATTGTTCTGTAGATAACAGCGAAGGTGTACCACCACCAAAGAAAATGGTTTTTAAAGGTTGATTAAAAGTGGGTGCAGAGTTTATTTCTTGACAAACTGCCTCAACATATTGACTAATTGTATGTGATGTTTCACCCCGTGAGCGATCGCCTACCACAAATACCGGAAAATCACAATAAAAACACCGCCGCCGACAAAAAGGAATATGTACATAAGCAGCAGTAGGAACAGAAAAACTCATAATATTTTAGATTTGAGATTTTAGATTTATTTAATATCTACATTAGGTGATAAATTGCCCATTACCAATCACCAATTACCAATTACCCATTACCCATTCTCAGTTTCTTTACAACAATTCATCTTTTGATAACAAAAATAATAATAATTATGCAAGGAAAAGTCTTTGGGTATAATGTTTGCATAATTGTATTAACTGGTAAACCTATAGTGTAAGTTCATATTTCCCAAGCAATCACCGTTGAAATAAAAAATACCTTACCCTAATGGGTAAACACAGTCGCAGGAAAAATTATCATGCTTGATTTCACTATCATTCTCTCATTTATTATCGCCTCTGCGGGAATCGGTTATTTCAGTACCGACCTCCTCCCCCCTGGAACTCTTGACGGAGTAACCAACCTAGACGCTTTACGCTTAGTTGTTGCTGTCTTTGCTGCTATCATCGGTGGTGCAGTGGGTTTAAGTTTCCAGACTACCTACCGCCGCTTAGAAGCACAAGTGAAAGAAATGCCTCTAGAAGTCATTTTAACTCGTGCCATTGGTTTAGTAATTGGGTTATTACTGGCTAATTTAATGTTAGCCCCGCTATTTTTATTACCCATTCCCGCAGATTTCAGCTTTATTAAACCTATAGTAGCCGTTGTTGGCAGTATCATCCTTTCCGTAACGGGCATGAATTTAGCAGATACCCACGGACGGGGTTTATTACGCTTAATTAATCCTAACACTGTGGAAACTTTAGTAGTGGAAGGAACTCTCAAACCTGCAAATACTAAAGTTTTAGATACTAGCTGCATTATTGATGGCCGCATTGAAGCATTGTTAGAAACGGGATTTTTAGAAGGAGTAATAATTGTCCCCCGGTTTATTTTACAGGAACTGCAACAAGTCGCTGATGCCAGTAAAGATGTAAAACGGGTGCGAGGTAGAAGAGGTTTAGACATTCTCAACCGCATCCGGGAAACTTACCCAGAAAGGATTGTAATTAATTCTGTAGACTATGAAGAGATTCATACAGTTGATGCAAAACTGGTAAAATTTGCCCAAGAAATTAACGGAACACTGTTAACTAATGACTACAATTTATCAAAAGTTGCTAGTGTGCAGAAAGTCCCAGTTTTGAATGTTAATGACTTGGTAAATGCGGTGCGTCCTTCTTATTTACCTGGTGATAATATTGATTTGAAAATTCTCAAAGAAGGTAAAGAACCGACTCAAGGTATTGGTTATCTTGATGATGGAACAATGGTAGTTGTTGAGGAAGGAAGCGGTTTTGTGGGTGCTGAACTACGGGTAGTTGTCACCAGTGCTTTACAAACCTCAGCAGGGAGAATGATTTTTGCGAAACCTCAAGCTTCCGCTTTAGCGTGAGGGAAATGCTAAAAAAAAATAGCTGTTTTCTAATCCCTGATTTCTTGAGTCAGGGATTTTGTATTTTAATCCTGACTCCTGACTCCTACTGTATCAACACCTCACCCAATTTTGCAACTTGATTTTTCAACTTGATTTTTCAACTTGAGTTTTCATCAATTTTTGCACACTTACCAAAGCTCGATTTAACTCATAATTTCTAATTTCTGGATTTTGTAAAAAAGCTTGTTGTTCTTCTTCTATCATTTTTACATCTTGTACCACCAAACCGTCAAGTAATTTCTGTGCTGCACCAAATAAGCTATCTTTAATAAACCGCCGAAACCATACAGGTAATTTGTGTAATCTCCAAAACGCATTGAGTGAGGTAAAATGAATTAAATAGGCTTTAGTTTCTGTCTCGTTTACTGGACATAATAAACAGTAAATTTTAAAATCATTACCCAAGGTAGAAACCCAATGAGGATAAACATAACTCACATCTAGTGGTTCAGGATGCAACCGACGCAAAGCAGGAAAAAATAATTGGGAGATTGACCAAATTTTATCTATTTTATAATAACTTTGGGCTGTATAATGGGCATGAACTTTATTTTCATCTTCATCAATATTTTGCAGTGATGCTTCCGCCCAAGCTTGTAAATCTTGATGCAAATGTCCGTGATACATATCCATCAAATTTTCAATTAAATAAGAATAATGGGCTTGAGTTTGAATCACGGAAACTGTGGCAATATAATTTAAATTATCCCATTCTGGTAAACCCATTGGTTCTTTATTTGGTTCTATATTTGGTTCTATATTTCCCGGAAATAACCAAATAAAACCATCTTGTTCTTTCACAGGATAACGGCGAATTTGACAAGTTGGCAATTTTTGATTATCTGCTAAATAGGGAACTGCTGCACATTCACCTTCACTATTGAACCGCCAACCATGATAAGCACATTCTAATTCGTTTTTTATTACTTGCCCATGACTCAGTTTAACTTGACGATGAGGACAACGATCTTCTAAAGCGTGAACTTTTCCTGTACTATCTCGATAAAGTGCGATCGCCTGTTTCCAAATCGTTACAGCCAATGGCTTATTTGTAACCTCTTTACTCCGTGCAACTACATACCATTGATTGGGGTTTATTGCTAATTTGCGGACACTTGTTTGTAAACTTGGAGAAATAGAAACATGATTGCTAGGTATTATTTGTTGCATAAAATATTGATAATTAGGTATATTCCAAGATATAATATAGAAATCATATTTGATTTTTGCCTTTATTTCTTCTTTCCTGTTCCCTGTTCCCTCTTCCCTAAACTTGTGACACAAGCCAATTTTGCCTACAAACGATAAAGTAGTTGTAGATTAAAGCAGTAACTATATTGAGGAAAAAATCTGTATGACAAGCTACCAAGAAACCCTCACTCCTGATGAATTAGTTGATGAACTTATTGCTGAAACATCGGCTCCTAGTCATGTAGAATTAATTGAAAACGTCATTAGCACCCTACAACAAGATAATAGCGCAATGGTGAGTCACACACCAGATGGTGCTTATCTGTGGAAGTTTAAATATGGAACAGTGGAAGTATTTGTACAACTCACAGGTACTACTGATGAAGATACTATCACGGTTTGGTCTGCGGTGCTGAAATTACCTGCTAAAGATGAACCAAAATTAATGCGTTATCTGTTAGAGTTGAACTGTACCGTTACCTTGGAAGCTCGTTTTGGCATTATTGAAAATCAGGTGGTTGTCATTTCCACACGCACTGTAGCAGAATTGTCACCAGGGGAAATTTCCCGTATTATTACTATTGTTGCTACCATCGCGGATAACTATGATGAGCCTTTGATAGATGAGTTTGGTGCAGCATAGGCAATTTTGGATTTTAGATTTTAGATTTTAGATTTTGGATTTTGGATTTTAGATTTTAGATAGATTTTGTGGTAAAACAGGTTTGGCGACTAATTCCTTATTTTGCAGCTGCTGGTAAAATACAAATGGCAGTTGATAGATGGTTGCTAGAACAGCATGAGTCAGGAAAACATCCTTCTACTCTGCGGTTTTATACTTGGTCGCCTCCTGCGATTTCTTTGGGTTATCATCAAAAAAAATACCCGGAACATTGGCAAAATCTCACCACCAATTTAACTGGGGATGGTGATAAACTGGATTTAGTACGTCGTCCTAGTGGTGGTAGAGCAGTTTTACACCAAGGAGATTTAACCTACGCAGTCATAACTTCAGAAATACCGGGTAGTCGTTTACAAGCTTATACAAAGATTTGTGAATTTCTGATTGCTGGATGGCGATCACTCGGTGTAGAGTTAAGCTATGGTCAAGCTGGCCGTGGTTATATTCACAACCCTAACTGTTTTGCAACTGCCACAGGTGCAGATTTAATTTTAGCAGATGGTAGTAAATTAATTGGTAGCGCCCAACTGCGACGGGGAAGGGCAATTTTACAACATGGTTCTATAATTTTACACCCAGATGGGGATTTATTTAAACAAGTCTTTGGTAAAGATACTTTTACACCTGTGAAACTACCTGAAAATATCCATCGGGAAAAAATCATAGATGCGTTAATTACTGCTGCTTGTGATAGTTTTAATATGCAGGTTGAAATACAACCACTTTCTGAAATTGAGTGGAAAAACATTTTAGATAAATTGGCATAGATATTAATATTGGTTTTTATATTTCATACTATGCAAAAAACGTCCGGGAGTGTTGCCGTGTTTCCACCCCAGACGCTTTTTGAACTTTGCTCCTCACACACAACTAGAATATATCACTGGTTCAATAGAATAGCAAGAGTTTTCTTGGAAATTTTATATTAGTAAATTAAATATATCGTTTGCAGGGAAAATACAGCCAAATAAAAAACGCCTGGGAGTGTTGCCGTGTTTCCACCCCAAGCGTTTTTTAGTTTCAACTTACTGCTATATAAAACCTAGACAAAACTAGACTTTACTTTCTACTTCAACGGGAGCATGGGAGCAGTTATCCCTCAGTAGACTTTCACGCCTTAGCCAGACGCGATTGTGTTCCAATTAAGTTTCTGAAAAAGACTACCA
>NZ_JAQMTI010000060.1:0-6466 GCF_028329225.1 Sphaerospermopsis kisseleviana CS-549
CCCTTAGACTTAGCTGCTGGTGAAGTTGCTCCTGTTGCTTTGACTGCTCCTGCAATCAACGGTTAATCTGAAACTGGGTTTAATAAGCTTAGTTAAATAAGAAAATACCCTCCAGAAATGGGGGGTATTTTTGTTTTTTTTAGTAGCAGGAGCATCAGATAATGATGAAACTATGCTTGGTGGTAATACTTTAGGAGTTGTGGTAGGAGATTACAGTCCAGAAATTGAAAAACTGCGGGGTTGTCCACAGATTTACTTTGCTCAAGGTCATTATGCTTGGGGAATTTTGGAAGCTTTAGATCACTATGACTAATATACAATTAATTCTTGTGGGGTAGACATACTTCGACACGCTCAGTACAAGTCTTGTCTGCCCTTAAACCCGGATGGGCTAAAACGTCGATTTAGTAATGCTAGGTAATCTGTTTTTACCTTGTAGGGGCGAAGCATTCGGACAGAATATGAACTGGTTTCACCGATAGGTTATCACCCGAATGCTTCGCCCTTACGATTAATGAATCGGTGTTCTAGAAGCCCATCCCACAATATTAGACCTCTCCGAAAAAGATGTAGGAACAATTGATGAATTGTCCCTACGAATGGGTTTCAAGTTACGCTTATGTAATTTTCAGAGATGTCTATTGGATAATCTATTTCTTGGAAGTCCCTAAAATGGCTTTTTTCATCCTGTTAATCCTTTAATCCTGTACTTCGACTTACTTCGACATAGCTCGACTGCGCTCAGTAAGCAGACATCCTGATTCAGACAGTTTCTCCAAAACTCCCCAAAAATGTCATCATAGTAAAGTTGAGAAAATACTGGAGATAAAACTACGGTTTACGCACGTCCTTTAGCCCGGTTAATTGAACAACTGCAACGCCTTCCTGGTGTGGGTCCAAAATCTGCCCAGCGTCTAGCGTTGCATATTTTGAAGCGTCCAGAATCTGAAGTGGAAGCTTTAGCACAAGCATTGATTGATGCTAAAAAACAGGTAGGTTTGTGTCAAGTCTGCTTTCACCTCTCATCTGAACCTGTATGTGATATCTGTCGCAACCCGAACCGGGATAATCAAACTATTTGTGTAGTTGCAGATTCCCGTGATGTGATAGCTTTGGAAAAAACCCGCGAGTATAAAGGGAAGTATCATGTTTTGGGTGGGGTAATTTCGCCGATGGATGGTATTGGACCAGAACAGTTGACGGTTCAAGCTTTGGTAAGGAGAGTCAGTCAACAAAAACCCCAGGAAGTAATTATGGCTATTAGTCCCAGTGTGGAAGGGGAAACCACTACATTATATATAGGTCAGCTACTCAAACCATTTACCAAGGTAACGCGCATTGCTTTTGGTTTACCTGTGGGTGGTGATTTAGAGTATGCTGATGAAATTACACTGGCTAGGGCTTTGGAAGGAAGAAGGGAATTAGATTAGGAGTCAGGAGAATAAATAATTATCAATTATCAATTACCCATTACCAATTACTTTTTTTGATGCTTATGTTGCTGTTGTAATTGGTGCATTTTATTAAATAAATGCCAACAATATTCTTCAGGTAGTCCACAGGTGATTGCACCCCTTAGCACAACGTTAAAATACCAATCATTAGGTGCAACTTCTTCTTTTAATTTGTTCACTACTACATAAGTACGAACATTTTTGTATATTTGATCTTTGTGGTGAATATCTACTATTTCATGACGATAGAATTGTTGGGAAACACCTTCACGTTGATCTAGATTTTCGCTGAGTCTCCAAGGTAACTGATAAAGTACACCTGTCACTAAGGATGTAGAATCATTGACTACATCTAAAACCCCACATTTACGCAGGGGGGAATAACCATAAAATCTGAGTTTATATTCTTTTAATATAGCAGGTCCGATGACATAAGGGTATGTATTTTCACCAAGCGATCGCTTTAAATCCACTGGACACATACAAGAACCATAGGCAAAATAATAAAATGTCGGTTCTGTCTCTACCTTTGCAGGATTTTGAGGTTGTACCCAACTATGGTTTATGTGTCCACTGTGATTACTCATATTCCTTCTTTATATGATAATATAAAAATGGTATTACGTTAATGATCATAAATGATCATATTCAATATATTTAGAGTTCATAAATTTCTAATGGTAAATTATCTGGATCTTTAAAAAAGGTAAATTTCTTGCCTGTAATTTCATCCACTCTGATATTTTCCACTTCGATATTTTGAGAGGTTAAATAATTCACACTTTCTTCAATATTCTCAACTGCAAAAGCAAGATGTCTTAAACCACAAGCTTCTGGTTTACTAGGTCTTGCGGGAGGGTTGGGAAAGGAGAATAATTCAATTTGGGTATTTCCTACTTTTAAATCTAGTTTATAAGAATTTCTCTCTTTGCGGAAGGTTTCATGAATGATAGGAAAACCAAGAATGTCAACATAAAAATATTTTGATTTTTGGTAATCTGAACAAATGATAGCGATGTGATGAATATTTAATATTTTTATCATAAATTGCTTTCTTCTATTCTTAAAAACAATTCTATGGTTTTTTGCCACTGGTAAACTTATTCAATAAATCAATTACCTTTTTGGCATCCTTAATCGCTTGTTTTGCTTTAGAAATAATAGTATTAGCAGCTATATAATCTTCATAGTCAACTTCACACCTCAGAAGACGTAACCGCTCTAAAATTTCTCCTAATTTTCTAAAATCACGGTTTTTAGTATAACTCTTTAATTCTGTAATTACATATTCATGTACACTATATTTAAGGGTTTTTAAATTATCATATCCTTCAAAATCTCGTAAATAGTTTCTAGTTAAACAGAAAGCAGAGTAATACGCCCTACTAATACAAGCGCGTATTTTCGCTTCATTAATTGATGCACTATTTGCCTGATTTGAGGTATTAATTACTTCATTATATAAAGTTTCTGCAACCTCTAAATAACTTAACCAATCAAATTTCATTCAAAGTCCAAATGAATACAAAGATTTACAGCAACCCCTAATGAAGCATCTATCCACCAATTTTCATCCAATTCATCTAGTTGATTTAGAGCTTGATCAACAGATTCTGGACTAGCACAGATAGAAAGTACCAGTTTCTCCCATTGAGGAGATTCAGGATCAACGTACAACTTTAATCTTAATTTCTCACTTGGGAAATACTTTCTTATTTGTGGATGAGCTTCTAGCAGCACATCTATCAGGTTTGAATGCTTTTGCAAAAACCTGTGTACATCAATAACATTTTCTACTCTGTAAAAGAAACTGATTTTGCTTAATTTATGAGTCCATCCCGTCTCTTCTAAAAGAGGTTTGTGTAGTTGTATAGATATTTCCTCTATTTGTGCAGATAATTCCAATACTATGCTATCTATATTTACAAAGGGGTTAACTTCAGTGATTGCATTCACTAATTTGTTAAATAAAATTTCATCTATTTTGATAATTAAATTAATGCCTGATTGATATTGTTGTGGAATTCTTAGAGTTTTCATAATTTTTATACTTGATATGTGTTGCTGATTGCAATTTACTAAATTAAACAAACTCAAATAATCTTGTATTTGAGCCAATAGAGGTGTTGGTGAAGTGCGGAATTATTTTATTATCATACACTGAAAACACCTTCATAGGTTTACATTTTTTACCTTCTGAGCATGAGCAATCAAATTATAACTAAACAAAGAATATGTGTGAAAATTTTAATATAAATTAAACGGGAGATAGATGTTTCTTTAGTCGGTAGAGGTATAGCATTGCTAAACCCCTACTTAATTACTACCCTAAAATCGTCTTTGATGCAATCCTGGTTTTCTTGCGGTCTGCTTCCGAAAGTTCTTGACCGGCTTGCAGACGAGTAGCAGAAGATTGCAATACAGTTGCAGCGTTAGTATCACCAATTTGTAAAGCAGTTTTCGCTGCTGTTTGCAACATTGTGACTGCACCTGTGCGATCGCCTTGTTCTAATTTTGCCTCTGCAATCTGAGTTTGGCGATATTTAGCTAATACCAAAATTGACTGTGACACCTGGGTATTTAATGCTGGTTGGTAAGTCTGAGTAATATTAGCATATATCGGCATCAGGGGAGAAAGTAAACTCTCTTTTTTCTGTGCTGGATCATCGTAGCGAATCTGAATATGTCCAATGACTTGTTCACCTTCTGGCAATTGTCCCAAATAAATATTCCCCAAAACTACCCTTTCTACATCTTTCATTAAATCACCCAAACGAATCACAAAGCTACCATTAGCTTCTGTTTCCACTGGTAACTCAATGGTTTCTGGGGCAACTTGGGCGACTGGTTTGAGTTCTGCTAACCGCACACCAGGAACGAGAGACAGCAATAAATGGGCATTGGTTAAGCCCACAGATTGAATGCGTTTAAACAAGCGTTTAAACTGGTCCACAGCTTGGTTAGGAGTCTCAATATAAGCGAGAGTACCACCACCAGCATCGGCGATTTTTTCTAGTAAGTCCTGGTTCCAGTCATCACCAAAACCAAAGGTGTTAATGGTGATATTTAATCTGGTGGCTTTTTGTGCTAGTTGCAAACAACGGTTGTTGTCATTTGATCCTATCTGCCATTTCCAGATTTTTAACCCGTTATCACCATGACCATCTGTGAGTAGAAAAGCTTGGGAAACAGCACCTTTTGTTCCTTTGAGCAATTCTGTAATTCCCAAAGATAAACCTTCACCAATAATAGTACCGCCTCCAGCTTTCAGACTTTTGTGTAACTGGGTTTTGATGGTTTTGGGGTCTTGAACGATTTGGTTAGGGATAATGACCTCAGCAGTACCCGCAAAAGCCACAATTGAGATCCTGTCTCCAGGTTTGAGTTGATCTAATAATTGTTCCACTGCCTGAATCACTGTGTTCATAGCTTCGCCGTGCATAGAACCGCTTTTATCGAGAATCAGGCATAAATTCACGGGTATACTAGAATCAAGCTCATCAGCAATAGCCGAAATGGAAATTTCTAGTTGACGCTGGTTAGTAGTTTGGGTTGCGTCAACGTTAGTATCATTTAGTGCCGATAATAATTTAACTTTCATGTAGGAGGAGCATCCTGCAACACAGTTTTTGAGACAATTCTGGTTTTCTTGCGATCGCTCTCTGATAGATTTTCACCTGCTTGTAAACGAGTAGCTGAAGTTTGCAACACCGTCGCTGCACTAGCGTCACCCATTTGTAAAGCTGTTTTGGCGGCGGTTTGGAGCATGGTGGCCGCCCCAGCGCGATCGCCTTGCTGTAATTTTGCTTCCGCTAACTGGGTTTGGCGATACTTGGCTAAAGCTAAGATTGACTGCTGCACCTGGGGATTGGTACTCGGTTGGTAAGTGCGATCTACATTCACATAAACTGGCATATTGAGGGAAAATAAACCAGCTTGATCCAGTGCGGGATCATCGTAGCGTACTTGCACATTAGCGATCGCCTGTCTACCTTCTGGCAACTGTCCCAAATAAATATTAGCCAAAATCACCCGTTCCACATCTTTCATTAAATCCCCTAATCTCACTGTAAACCGTCCATCTGGTTCTGTTTGTACAGGTAATTCAATTGTCTCTGGGGCGACTTGAGCTACAGGTTTTAATTCTGCTAATCTCACATTCGGCATCAGGGAAAATAACAGGTAAGCGTTTGTTAAACCCACTGTTTGCATCCGAGTAAACAGACTATTGAACTTATCCACTGCTTGTTCAGGGCGTTCAATATGTGACAAACTTCCTAACGCTGCATCCGCAATTTTCTCTAAAATATCCTGATTCCAATTGTCTCCAAACCCTAACGTATTTAAGGTTAAATTATAGTCAGACGCTAATTGAGCAAATTTCAAGCAGCGATTATTATCACCATGTTCATTTTCCCCATCTGTCAGTAAAAAAGCTTGGGAAACAGTATCTTTTTTACCCTTGGCTAACTCTTCTATTCCCAAACGTAACCCTTCATCAATTGCAGTACCCCCATCCGCAGAAAGACGATTAATTTGCTGTTTGATGTAATCTCGCTCTGCAATTACCTGATTAGGCACTAAAACCTTGGCACGATGGTCAAAAACCACAATACTCAGTCTATCCTGCTCACTGAGACGGTCAACCAACAAACAAGCCGCCTTTTTCACATTATCCAGCGATCGCCCCCGCATCGAACCACTATGATCTAATATTAAACATAGATTTAATGGCACACTGCGATCTAAAGTTTCCCCAATCGCCGAAATCGAAAACGCTAACTGACGTTGACTACTAGGTTGATTCGAGTCTACACAAGCATCATTTAAATGAGGTTGCAAGTTAACTTTCATAAAGTCATTTTCCTAACGACATTATCTATATCTATTTATAAATAACTTCAATCTCCAGTTAACAGAGTACGGAAAACAGATAAAGGAGGCAGGAGGCAGGAGGCAGGAGGCAGGAGGCAGAAGGCAGGAGGCAGGAGGCAGGAGGCAGGAGGCAGGAG
>NZ_JAQMTI010000061.1:0-23424 GCF_028329225.1 Sphaerospermopsis kisseleviana CS-549
GACTGGTGACTGGTGACTGGGGATTGGTGATTGGGTAAAAATAACTAATGACTAATAACTAATGACTAATAACTAATAACTAATAACTAATAACTAATAACTAATAACTAATGACAAAAGTCTCATGTCTAATGTCTAATATCTAATGACTAATGACTTATGACTAATAACTAATGACTAAAAAAATTGGCATTATTTTAGGTACTCGTCCTGAAGCGATTAAACTAGCACCAGTAATTCAGGTTTTCCAAAGTTCTCCAGATGTGAAAGTACAGGTTATTCTTACAGGACAGCATCGGGAGATGGTTGCACAGGTGATGCAGCTATTCAACCTCAAGGAAGATCATAATTTAGAGATTATGCAGCCTAAACAATCTCTCAATGATATTACCTGTAGGAGTTTGCAAGGTTTAGAAGCTTTATTTAAAGAACTAAATTTAGATTTAGTTATAGTCCAAGGAGATACAACAACTGCTTTTGCAGCTGCTTTGGCAGCTTTTTATCAAAAAATCCCCGTGGGTCATGTGGAAGCGGGGTTAAGAACTGATGATTTATTTAATCCTTATCCAGAAGAAGCAAATAGAAGGTTAATTTCCCAAATTACTCAATTACATTTTGCCCCTACTTCCTTAGCTGTGGAAAACTTGCAAGCTTCAGGAGTTTTGGGAGAAATTCACTTAACGGGTAATACAGTAATTGATGCGTTATTGAATGTGGCTGCAACCAACCCAGCTTGTGAGATACCAGGTTTAAACTGGGGTGAATATCGGACAATTTTGGCTACAGTGCATCGTCGGGAAAATTGGGGTGAACCACTACAAGCGATCGCCCAATCATTTTTACAGATTTTAGACAAATTTCCTGATACCGCTTTATTACTGCCTTTACACAAAAACCCCACTGTGAGAGAACCCTTACAGCAATTATTGGGTAAACATCCCCGGATCTTTTTGACAGAACCATTAGATTATGGTGAATTAGTAGGAGCAATAGGGCGATCGCACCTTTTATTAACAGACTCCGGTGGTTTACAAGAAGAAGCTCCCAGTCTTGGTAAACCCGTGTTAGTTCTCAGAGACACCACAGAAAGACCAGAAGCTGTCACCGCCGGGACAGCTAAACTGGTGGGAACGGAAACTGAAAGTATTGTTACTGCTGCTAGTGAGTTACTGAGTAACCCAGAAGCCTATACAGCAATGGCTAATGCTATTAACCCCTTTGGTGACGGCCATGCAGCAGAACGCATTTTGCAAATTGTGAAAAATTATTTGAGAATTAGTAATTGGTAATGGGTAATTGGTAATTGGTAATTGGTAACTGGTAACTGGGTCATTAACTTCCCCCTGCTCCCTGCTCCCTGCTCCCTTGCTTCTTCCCCAGTCACCAGTCTCCAGTCACCAGTCCCCTAAATACCCAAAGCCCTGCGAGTAGTAGGACCAACTATACCATCTACAAGCAAACCATTTCGGCGTTGAAAATTGCGAACTGCACTAGCAGTGCTAGATCCATAAACACCATCAACTCTGATCCCTAAAGCTCTTTGCACAGTTCTCACACGCTCACCTCTAGCACCTGGTCTTAATAATACTCGACCACCAACACCAACCCCAGAATGACGACGATATCTACCAGGAGTAGTACCTAGCCATCTTTCCGCAACATAATATCCTTGGTAACGTCCAGAAGTAATTTGAGCAAAACCATTTCTCACATTACCAGTATTGCCAATATTTGTACCATTAGGTACACAAGCTACAGATGAGTTAGCGGTGCTAGGACCCCTACGGATAAATAAACAACTACCATTAGTTCTGACATATTCGGCGGAAGCTTGCTGAAGGGGAGCAAGGGAAGCAACAAAAATACTCACACCAGCTAACGCTAACCAAGCAGAAGACTTGAGTAATTTTTGCCAATTAAACTGCAATTTGGGCAAATTCAATTCTAAATTAACCGGAGTCTCTTCATTAGCCATGTACATATAGGAATAAGCCATATATTCCATGATTTTCTGCTCCTTTATGTAAATAATTGGGATATTGCAAAAAATGACTTTGCTTTTTTCTAGATTTAATCTAGATGTATTTTATACTCCTAATTTAGCAGAGTTGTTAATACCTTATTCCGGCCTTTCAACTGTCACAGTACCGTATTTTTAAGTAATCATCACATACTGAACTAAACAGTATTTTTAATTGCTAGTTAATTACTAGCTTGCTGGAAATTATCAAAATTATCAGAACGAATTTGACTACCATTGCGCCATACTTCTACTTTTTCTGGACTAACTAAGTAAGAAAAAGAACCGTTATCTGCTCGATATTTATTTTCACCAACATTCCAAGCAAGTATCTTGACAGCTTGACTCGTATCTTGCTTTAATTGCCCAATATAAAAAAGTTGACCATTTTCGTTACAGACTTGAATACGAGCTTTTGCAGTTTCACCTGTGATCACTATAATTCCAGTACATTCGTGATTAACTTTTACGGGTGAAACATTGATGGGAACGGGTTGTGAAGGTGAAACTGGTTTCTCTAAGGGTAGTTTAGCAGTGGTGGAAGATGATAAAAGTTTCAGAGGATCAATTGCTAATCGACTATTTTGATAAAATTCAAAATGCAAATGAGGCGCTGTACTGTTACCTGTTGATCCCATTTCTGCAATAATTTGTCCTTGAGTCACCGTTTGACCTTTGCTAACTAACAAACGATTATTGTGACCATAGACTGTCATAGTACCATCGGGGTGTTTAATTTCAATAAAATTACCTAATCCCCAATCATCCCAACCAGCTTTTACCACTTTACCAGATGCAGCCGCATAAATAGGAGTTCCCATAGCACCCGCAATATCAATTCCTTCATGTTGATGTTTACGGAAACCTTGGGAAATTATCCCCTGAGTCGGCCAAATTAAGTTGCTACTAGGTAAAGGAGTTTGGTTAACTGCGGAAGCTTTGACTACTGGAGGTAATGCAGAGGTAGTTGTACTAATAACAGTTGTTAAAGATATCAACCCTATCAAGATATAAGCACATAATCGAGAAATAGTATTTTTGTTCATAAAAAACTCTACTCTCAAGTTCTTTTCTAAAGTTCTTTATTTGCTGTTTCAGCATTACTCACCTAGTATCAGGAAAATTGTTACCATGCGGTATGTTTATAAGAAAATCGAGTAAGCTAAAACCACGCCCGATCAAGTATCGGAACTTGGTGGACATACTTTATCGAACCCTGATGAATGTGGATATGAATTTGGCAGATGGACATCATCAAGACTAGCGACATATCTAGAAATAGAGACAGGAATAAAGTTAAGTAGTTCGCAAGTAAGGAGAATTTTAGAGAGAAAAAATTACGTTTACCTTTGGGCAAATTACAGTCTAGAGAACAAACAAAATCCAGAGAAACGTAGATTATTTAAAGAGAAATTAGCCGAATCTTTAAGAATAACAAAATCAGCCCCAGAGCGTTTACAGGTATGGTTTTGGGACGAGAGCGCATTTAGTTTAAGAGTGATAAAAAGAAAAATATATTAACGTATCCATCACTGAGTTGTCAAGTAATTTACAGAAACTAAATAAAACCCTTATCCCATAATAAATACTGGCATTATTCATTATTGACAAGTTTAAAAAAAGAAGTCGGGGATCTAAAATCCAGATTTCATCAAAAAAATAAACCCCCGACTTCCCAAAGAAATCGAGGATTTAAGTAAAATAGCATTTACCAAGTTAGTGAGGTACAGAGTTTTTTATCTTAGGGAATTGGGAATTGGGAATTGGGAATTGGGAATTGAGAATAAATTAGGGTGTACCTCATGAGACTGGGAAACGCTATATTCAGTTAACAGTATTCAATTAAACAGCCACTAATTCCTTAGTAGGAGGCTTACTGTTACGAATGTTATTGATTGCTTCTGCATAATCAGGAGCGTTAAACACAGCAGAACCCGCTACAATAGCATTAGCGCCGGCTTCCAAAACTTGCCAAGTGTTATTGGCTTTGAGTCCACCGTCAACTTCGATCCAAGGATCTAAACCGCGTTCATCACACATTTGACGCAGTTTACGAATTTTGGGAACTACGCTAGGAATAAAGCTTTGTCCACCGAAACCGGGGTTAACGCTCATAATTAGCACTAAATCACACAGTTCCAGTACGTATTCAATTAATTCTAAAGGTGTACCGGGGTTTAGCACAACACCAGCTTGTTTACCAAGTTCTTTGATTTGTCCCAAAGTCCGGTGTAAGTGAGGTGAAGCGTTATGTTCAGCGTGTACAGAAATAATATCCGCACCAGCTTTAGCAAAACCTTCTACATATTTTTCTGGTTCCACAATCATTAAATGGACATCCAGAGGTTTGGTTGTAATCGGACGAATCGCCTCCACAACCAGAGGACCGATTGTAATATTAGGTACAAAACGTCCGTCCATTACATCAACGTGAATCCAATCTGCTCCCGCTTTGTCTACAGCACGAATATCGTCACCCAGACGACTAAAATCTGCTGATAGGATAGATGGAGAGATAACTATAGGCTTTTGAGATGGGTTTTGGGTCATGGTTAGCGGGTTCTTAATCGTCCTTGTCTGTAGGCATTGTAACAAAATATGGATTTTTTGGAAATTGGGGACTGGGGACTGGGGACTGGGAAGAAAGTAACCAATAACTAATGACTATGAAAAAATTCTGGATAATCTGCGGTTTGGCTGTTTCCTGTTTAACTGTGCCTGTATTGGCATTTGTAAAGTTGAGCAGTTCTCTGGGCAGTAGTGGTATTGATGCACTTAAATTACATCAACCACCATACAATTTAACTGGGCGCAAAATTGCGATCGGTCAGGTAGAAATCGGTCGTCCTGGTATGTTTGGGTTAGATAAAGCAGTCTCTAAAAATCGCGCTATTTCTCCTGTAGCGGTGTTTTTACGCAATACACCAGCTAAATCAAATTCTGGTGTAGACCCTCATGCTTATAATGTGGCTACGGTGATGATCAGTAAAGATAAAGCTTGGACAGGAGTTGCACCAGACGCAAAATTATATTCTTCTGCGGTGGGATCTACCAGAAATATGGGTCAAGCGGAAGAGTGTTTATCCACTCAACATATAGCATTACAAAATGGTGGTGATGTTCGTGCTATTAACTTTAGTTTTGGTGAACCTTTGTACCGTGATCCTCGACCAAATGCGGTTTTAGATGGTCAAGCTTTGCTGACTTTATGTATTGACTGGTCAAGTCGGGTGCATAATGTGGTGTATGCGATCGCCGGAAATCAAGGCAAAGGTGGGATTCCCATTCCTACAGATAATTTTAACGCAATGAACGTGGCTTTTTCATCTGCTAGGGAGGGAATTTTTAATAAAGTTCATGTTTCTAATTTAGCAGGAAATAATCAAGGAGTAGGCGATCGCCTCGCAGGTAAAGAATTTAATATTGGTGGACGCAGATCCATTGGTTTAGTTGCTCCTGGTACTAATATTCCTGTAATTAATCCCGATGGTAAATTAAACAACGCTACAGGTTCAAGTTTTGCTGCTCCTCACCTAACAGCTACCATTGCATTATTACAAGAATTTGCCGATAGACAGTTAAGAATTAAACAACCAAATTGGACTATTGATGCAAGAAATCATCAAGTTATGAAAGCTGTATTATTAAATTCAGCCGAAAAAATTCAAGACAATGGTGATGGTTTGCGGTTGGGAATGACCAGGAATTTAGTTGATAAGCAAAATCGAGATTGGTTTATTTCCGATGCTTACAAAAATCCCAAAATTCCCTTAGATGATCAAATGGGTGCTGGACATTTAAACGCCTTTCGTGCTTATCAACAATTTATGTTTGGTCAATGGCAACCTACCGCACCTGTTCCGGCTATTGGTTGGGATTATAACAAAATTAATGCTAATTCTGCCTTAGAATATAGTTTAGAAAAACCATTAAAACAAAATAGTTTTGTTGCTGTCACCTTAACTTGGGATCGATTAGTAGAATTAAATGATAAAAACCAAAATCAATTATATGATGAAGATGAAACTTTTATAGATAAAGGTTTAAATAATCTGGATTTATTTCTAGTATCAGCAGATGCACAAAAAACGGAAATTGCTACTTGTGCTTCTGTGAGTGAAATTGATAATGTAGAGCATATTTTTTGTCCTGTTCCTGCTAATGGTAAATATAAAATTCGTGTGCAGTTTCAACAACAAGTCAACGAACCAACTCAAGCTTATTCCTTAGCATGGTGGACAGTTCCCGGAAATTAGCTATTTGATAATAGTGGTTAAAATCACCTTATTATAACTAATATAAAATCATCAAATATTCTGAATTATGACGTATTAAACCACAACCATCAATATCAAAATAGATTTCTGTATCTCTGATTTTTGCTTTCATTGTTAATTTTATCTCAACACATTTATAGACATTTGTTGGGTTTCACTTTGTTCAACCCAACCTACAAAAATCCTACAAAAATCCTTAACCGAACAGTATTGACATGAAACCTATTCACATCATTACAGAAACATCATAAATTTTTCCATAAATGGTCAGTTTACAAACTCCCTAAAACCTTCAAATTCTCACGCCAATCCTCATCGTACCGCAAAGTTATAACTTGATAACTAGCATTATACCTGAGATTATCGCGCTCAATTTTATCTTGCTTTTTCTGTTCAGGACTATCATGAACTGAACCATCACAAAAGAGAGCGATCGCTTCTTCCTTATACACAAAATCTGGTTTACAATTTGCTTCAGGAATCAATTCCTGTGCAGCATCAGGTAATTTATACCCCCGTTGATAAATCTCCTGTAAAACCACTCGTTCAAAATCAGAGTTTGGATCTGTTTGAGAAAGCAATTTTTGATATTTTTCATCCCTGAACACACCTGATATCTCTACTGTACTTGTTTGCAGTTCATCCAGTAAAGGTTTAATCAGATGACGATTAATTAACGGATGGTCAAATTGATTCCTGTAGGAAAGTAAACACTCATAGCAAGCTTGAATACAGGTATCCTTGGGTTCTAAGAAATGACAGATATCTAAAGCAGCATTGGCAATTTTGATAAAAGCATTTGCTTGTTGGAGTAGTTGAGATAATACCCCCGCACCACCTTCTGATGCTTCCCAAAATAGTAAATATTTTCCTTCTCCTAATCTTTCTGAGTCCAGTTCATCTGGTTCTAATTTATAAACTGCTTGAATTGCTGTTTCTAGGGTATGTTGGAGAGTAGCAATAAACGCTTCTTTGTTATCTTGGGGAACATTCAAAGGTTCGATGACAAGAATATTGCAAGTGTCATCTACCATTAAATTTACTTCGGTGTGTAAGGTTTCTGGAGGTAAATTTGTTGGTAGTGAGTTGGTTTGTAAATTATTTTTTGTATCTCCCCAATTACCTGTTTTAGTATCTAATTTAAACCCTCTTTCTTCGGTGTTTTTCTTCAGTCCTCTATTGATACGCCATAATTTAGCTGTTGCTCCATAGGTTAACTTAAATAATGGTGTATTATCTGCTGCTAAAACTGTGCCAGATTCTGGTTTTTGATCTGCATAACGGAAATGGGTAGTAATATTATAACCATATTTCAATCTTTCCTCTTCATCGCAGGTAATACGTTCTCTTCTGCGAGTAAATGCTGTCTCCATTGACAACACACGATTTAATTTAGCTAGGTTTTGAGAACTATCAGGTTTAATTTTTGCACCGCAGTTTTCGCAGGTATCACGCGCATCATCTAGATGGAAATAACCACAGTTAAAACAACAGCTTACTCTTTGATATTGACTTTCAATTCCCCCTACAGGTACTTTGGTTTTTGACACCATAAATTTACTACCTTCATAGTAAATAATATTACTGGGTGCAAATTCTCGTAAAGCGACAAAACGGGGACGAGAGATAAATTCACCTCCATCATTAGTGGGTATAAATACTCTCACAGGTAAGCGGGGGAAGTTAAACCCTGGTAAAAATCCTTCAGCAGCAAAGTAGCGATAGGGATAAAATTCAAATTCGCTATTACTCTTACCTTGGTTTTGTCCTACCAGTAAATCTATTTGTCGTTGTGCTTCTCTTGCTTGAGCTTCAGCGTTTTTGCGTTCTTCATCTGTAACATAACCAGCAGCAGAACGACTAATTATGATGTTAGCCTGATCTCTTTGTTTGACAGCACCATCATAAAGTTCACGCCACCGCTTGCAGCATTTTTTCTCAAAGGTATTCAGTGCATTTTCTAGGGTAAATTGTAGCCAATGTACAGAATACCAAGAGGCTTTTTGTAAATCACTTTGACAAAAAGTATCTGCAAGTATTGACTGAGTAGCTTGGAGACATTCAGCTAATTTCCCAGGACTAAGTATTAATTGTTCACGTACACTATTTTTCAGGGGATAATTAGTAACATCTAAATCAAGAATTTTGTTCATGGAGTCATCTAAATAAACTCCTGTATGTGCTAACCAAATTGAATACACATGAGATTTAACTAAATCCTGATTTGCTAATTCTAACTTAGGCGGAGCAACAGCACCAGCTACCATTTGCTGTTGACGTTGGAAGAAATACTGATCATGTCCACTACCAATGGCAGCATAAGTTATTACCAAAGCCTCCTGTCCACTCCTCCCCGCACGTCCGCTACGTTGGGCGTAATTTGCGGGACTGGGGGGAACATTACGTAAGTGAACCACACTCAAGTCAGAAATATCTATACCTAATTCCATTGTTGGAGAACAGAATAAACTCGCTAATTCCCCTTTTCTAAATCTTTCTTCTCGTTCTTGACGTGCTTGAGTTTTAACTTGTCCTGTATGTTCTCGCCCTTCCATTGCTTTAATAGTTTGGGCGTTAGTTTGATAAAATTCTTGAAAGAATCTATTAACAGGTATTTTGGCATCTTCTTGACCCTGTAAACGCTTAGATGCAAGAGGGTCAGGGGAAATTTCAGTTAATATTGTAAATTTCCATACCAAGGAACTAATTTGTAATTGAATACCATTTTTAGTGGTTAAAAAACCACCATCAGCTAAAGCTGCAACGAAGGTACTAATTAAACTATTGTACTCTGTTTCTGTTAACAATTCACTGCGTAATGACCAAGCTTTAGGAGAACGTAAAAACAGCCCTACTTTACTTCTACTGGTTAATTTTACCGGGGCTTTTTGTTGAGATTTTGGTTTATAATTACCATCAATAATGGCAAATTTGGCAAAATGCAATTGTTCATTTTCATCAAATACCCAAGGTTCTTTAATTGCTTGAAAAACATCTCTAAGTAAAGAATCTTTATTATCAGATTGAAGTAACCTAGCGTCTATTGCTAATTCTCGACGCAGATGATTTAATAAAGCTAAAGCAGCAGTCAATCTTTCTTGAGGAGTTGCTTGTAACAAAACTGGATGACGGTGTTTATTCCAAATAGCTTTATCTGTACAAATTTCCTCTAACCCATCATATTCAATTACCAAAAGTCCACACTGTTCTAAATTAGGTTGAACTAAACGCCATCCCCTGCGTAAGTCTTCATAAAGACGATATTCAATTAAGTGTTGAAAAGCCTTTTCATTGCGTGTTTTACCTCTACCAAATTCTGCTGTTTGTTTAGCATAATCTTTTTGAGATATTCCCATTTGTTTAATAACTTCACTCACTAATTCACCGTGAGTAAGTTTACCTTTACTTTGCAATGCACCTAATAAAGCAGCACGTAAAAAACTGGTTTGCACAAAATCATTAAAATGCCCCGCTTGTAATGAGGCATCCTGGCGATTATCGGTAAAACTGAGAATTTTGGCAGCTTGGGCTTTTTCGCCTGTGAAAACTTGTTTTAGACGGCTGACAGTGGATAAACAGAGGAGGGTTGTAGCGGTACTTCTACCTTCACTACTCAAGCGCGAAAGTTTGGTAAATTCGTTTTTATTTCCATCATGAACCACACCACAATTTAAACACACGCGAAATGGTCTAGGAACAAACCAACAAGTTGTTCCCTGTAATGGAGAAGTTGTAACTTTTCCGTTGGGGAGAATTTGTAATTTTTGGGGAATGAATTTAGCATAATCTTTTTTAGGAACTCGTCCTTTCTTTTTAGTTTCCGTAAACCAGGAGTCAGGAAGTCTGTCTTCATCTTTATAAGCATCCCAAATATGAAAATTAGGTTCTGGTTCATCTAAGGTAAGATAACCAGCTTGAATATCAGCATATTCAGGATTCATATCTAATGCTGTGGGGAGTTGGGGAAGGACTATTTGTTTATCTTCGTTGTAATTAACAACATAATAATCATGTCCGCATTCCCGACAAAAGACGAGGGGATAAAGTAACCGTTCTTCTGTGGTGGTATATTGTCCTTCTAGGGTGAGGAAGCGTTTTTTTGGACTTTCAATGGTAGAGTAAACGCTACCACCTTGGGAGATAAATTGATGAAGTCGAAAAGCTAAACCTTTAACTTTACTTCCCCATAAAAACATCTGTTTGAGAACATCTAAACAAATATCAAAAGAAAATTGAGTTTCATCAGCTAATTTTTCTGCGCCATTTTCTAAACTTATGGGTGTTCTTCTCACAAGATGACCTTGTTTATCTTCTAAACCAAAGGTCATTTCTATCCAATAACTTAAAGGATGATTTTGGAAATTCTCTAATGTTTGTTCTGTCTCTGGTGGTAAACCTCTATCAATGCTTTCTCGTAGTTCTGTAATGGTAGGTTCAGGACGTTTAATAGAACGTTCTAAGGTTTCGTCAATGACGTTATCAGGTTTAATTTCCACACCAAATAATTTACTTGCGACATCTGCAACTACTTGACGACGTTGTGCGCGTGTTCCTTCTGTGGACATGGTAGCACTTGTACCAATACATAATAATTCGTAATTCGTAATATTTCCTTCGGAAACGCTACGCGAACGTAATTCGTAATTATTATTTCCTGCGGAAACGCTACGCGAAGGTAATTCGTAATTATTATTATTTCCCGACTCCCGACTTACGACTCCCAACTCCCCATTATTTCCAATTTTTCCACAGCGTTGACGTAATTTTCTAATTAATATCGCTACATCTGCACCTTGTCTACCTCTATAAGTATGCAGTTCATCTAATACTAAAAATTTTAATTCTGGGGATGCAACAAGTTTTTCTTCCTGGGTGCGGGAAAGCATTAATTCCAGCATCACGTAGTTGGTTAATAATATGTGAGGTGGGTTATTTTGAATTTCGGTTTTTGTACTTAAACTTTCTTGTCCGGTGTATTTAGCAACGCGAATATGACTATTAGGAACGTTGTTAAGAAATTTCTTTAATTCTTCTTCTTGGGAGTTGATCAGGGCGTTCATGGGATATACTAATATTGCCCTAACTCCTTGAATTTCTGGATGACGCAGTAAGTCATCAAAAATGGGGACAACATAAGTCATGCTTTTTCCTGAACCTGTACCCGTTGTTAATACATAAGGTTCTTGTTTTTGGGCAGTTTCAAATGCTTGTTTTTGGTGATAGTGGAAATTAAAAGGTTCACCATTTTTAGAGAAGTATTGTGTACAGTCAGGATGGAGAATACCGTTTTTTACTAATTCATTGACTGTTGCACCAGGACGATATTTAGGATTTAATTGTACTAGGGGATTTGTCCACAGTTGTCCTTTTTCTAGTTCTTGATTGACAAATTCTTCGACTCTAGGATCACGAATTTTTAAGAAACTTTCTATATATCGACGATAATCGCCTATAATTTGATTACGGAAATTGAATATATCGAGATAATTCGTAATTCGTAATTCATAATTCGTAATTACGGAAAGTTGGGGGGTGCGTCCTAAACGTTGATCAATATATACTAATAATTGATTAGTGAAGGTTTGTGTACAGGTGTCAGGATTAAAGATTTCTGTGATTTCTTTATTATCCCATTCTTGGGGAATATGGGTGAAAATTAAATCAAGTTGTTCTGCGGTGAGTTCAGCAATATTTGTACAGTCTACTAATGCTAATTTTTGTCCCATGAGGGAACTAACAGATAATATTGCTGCTTCTGGTTGTTGGATGAGTTCTTGTAGTTTGACTGGTATTTTCATAATGTATAATTTTTAATTAATAACTTAAAATTCTTGAGCAATAATAATTAAAATCGCTGATTTTAAAGGACTAATTTTAGTGTGAATGATATCCCAAATAATCTCATCTTCTAAAGAGAAGTACGCATGAACTAAAATATCTCGTAATCCGGCAATTTTGCGCCATTCAATATCTGGATATTTATTTCTTATTTCTGGGGGAATTTGTTTAACTGATTCTCCAATAACCTGTAAATTTCTAATTACCGCATCAAATCTTAATTCATCAGCAAAAAAACTCCGTTCATCTAATCCTTGAGTATAACGGAGAATTTTATCACAACTAATTAAAATATCATCACAATAAAGTTTTAAGCTACGCGACATAAATAGCATCCTTTTCTACAGCATCAATAATTTGAGGTTTCAACATTTTTTTCGTGACTAAATCAACGGATAGAGATAAGTTATCTTCTAAGAAAAATTTTAAGTCCATATATTCATCAAAGGTAACTTTACCTTGAAATTCTACTAATAAATCAATGTCGCTAGTAGTTTTTGCTTCATCTCTTGCATAAGAACCAAATAAAGCTAAGGAAGTTACACCATAACTTTTTATGGTGGTTAAGTTCTGTTTGAGAAAGTTAATTAAATATTCTCTGTTCATAGTTTTTAATTTTGTTATAAGTTTCTCCTAAATTTACTAATCTTCTGCTATTCCACGGGAATCATAAACTTTTTGTCTGAATCAGGATGTCCAGGATTTGAGGATGTACAGGATGTTATTGATAATTTATTGGTGAATATCTAAGATTATAAAATACAATTATCCTTATAGTCAACCAATGACCAATGAAAGCAGATAGTATAAAACTTTACATTTCATTTATTAAACATCATCCCCAAATCTCTATTTTTCATAGACAATAAAACACTTACATCCTGTACATCCTCTAATCCTGGTTATCCTGATTCAGACAAAATAATTACGAATTACGAATTACGAATTACGAATTACGAATTACGAATTACGAATTACGAATTACGAAATTTATGCTATAATTTTATTATCTTATCATATAGAATTGGGAGTTAAGAATTATGAACTCTGTGGAATTAAGACAAAAAATAGCGCAAAATTTATTAACGATTTCTCCAGAAAATCTCAAATTTATTGATGAGTTTGTGGAATTTATTAAACACAAACAAGAAGCTAATTTATCGGAAACAATTAACTATAGGACAGCTTCAGGACGTTCAATTTTGCGTCACGCTGGTACATGGGTAGGAAATGACTTAGAAGACTGTCTTGAGTTGGTTTCTGAAACCAGAGGTAAGGTAACAATTAATAATCGCATTAATCCTTTTGAATAATTTTGAATGATGTATCTTTTAGACACTAATCATTGTAGTTTAATTTTCTTGAAAAATCAAACAATTCTTGATTATATCAAGGAAGTGGGAGAAACAAATATAGCTACTACTATCATAACAGTAGGTGAGCTAACTTATATGTGGGAAAATTGGAGAGACAATCATGAGTAATTAAATATCTTGATTTTGATGTTTGATTTTTTTGTCTGAATCAGGATGTCAAGGATTTGAGGATTTACAGGATGTTATTGATAATTTATTGGTGGATATTTCAGATGATAAAATACAATTTTTTGTCTGAATCAGGATGTCCAGGATTAAAGGATTTACAGGATGTTATTGATAATTTATTGGTGAATATTTAAGATGATAAAATACATTTTTTTGTCTGAATTAGGATGTCCATGATTTGAGGATGTACAGGATGTTATTGATAATTTATTGGTGAGTATTTAAGATGATAAAATACAATTATCCTCATAGTCAACCAATGACCAATGAAAGCAGATAGTATAAAACTTTACGTTTCATTTATTAAACATCATCCCCAAATCTCTATTTTTCATAGACAATAAAACACTTACATCCTGTACATCCTTTAATCCTGGATATCCTGATTCAGACAATTATCAATTATCAATTATCCATTATCAATTATCAATCACATCCTTTAATCCTGGATATCCTGATTCAGACAATTATCAATTATCAATTATCCATTATCAATTATCAATCACATCCTGTACATCCTTTAATCCTGGTTATCCTGATTCAGACAAAATAATTACGAATTACGAATTACGAATTACGAATTACGAATTACGAATTACTCTATCCCACGCTTCTAATACTAATCTTTGGGTTCTATATTCTCCATATTGCTTGATTTCATTGTTCTTTAAAACTCTAAATGTTTCACTGGGAAATTCTGCACCATACACATCCGCAGGATCTAATATATATCTCAGTTCATCACGGGTTAAACCATAAAGTTTGGCGTAATATGCGTCTAATTCCGCTCGAATTAATGCGCGTTTATTAGGATTCCAAATGAAAGGTTCTCCCTCATATCCCATGTCTTGCGCGAAGGGTTGCATATCCCACGCTGTGTACACTAATTCTAATACGCGAGGGGTGATATATTCTATGTCTTTTTCTGTGTATCTTTCTGGGGGAATGATAGGAAGTTGTTTGACTATGAAAAAGTTCATGTGAGTTCCACCAACTTTATGACGAGTGACAAAATCAAAAGTTAGTGAACAAAAATTAGCTAATAAACAACTGATTAATTTTGCTTCTTTGATATTTGTTAAAATTACGGGAGCATTATTACCAATTCCAACTTTAGGTAATAAACTAAAAATCGCAGTACGTTCATTAGTTGAATTAGTAATATCTCTAAAACCTAACAACCAATTTTTATCCCACTTCCCACTTAATTTATTTTCAACTTCTTTTTTATCTACCCAATAACGAGGTTTAACAGAAAAAGATAAATCGCTTTTTTCATCATCTGTTAAATCACGAGTATCACCATTATCTGTATAAGTCGCCCAGCGGTGATCAAATTGATGAAACATTTTCGCTTCATATAATGGTACTTTCAGATCCCCTTCTTTGAGAAGTCCGGGATCTTGTTGGGGATCTTGGGTGTGAAATAACCCGCTATCGGTATTCATCATAAACATTAGCATAAATGAAATACCCCAAGGGTTAATTCCAGTATTTTCATTTTCTAAAACAGGCACATTTTGATATATTTTTTTAGTTAATTCTGCATCTTTACTACTTCTAAAAACTGGACAAGTGAGAGTATTAGGATTAATTAATGCTATATCTTGAGGTGAAAGTTGAAACAACCGCGTTTGATTTTCTAATTGTTTAGGTTGAGTTAAGAAAAAAGCAAAATTACCGCGTTTAATTGGTTTACCACTCAAAGCAAGTAAAGAAAATTTCATTCTGCTATCTACAGAAGAAAATAACCCTTCTCTATTTTCAAAATCATAAAGACTTGCTAAATTTTGTCTTTTCACTAAGTCACTAAAAAAATGTTGATTAAATGAATCTGTTGCAATACCCGTAGGTACAATAACACCTACTCTACCTTTTGAATTTAAAAGATTTCTACCAAGTTCAGCAAATAATGGAGCTAGGTTAATTCTTCCAAAACTTGTTAAAGGAAATCTGTTACTAGAATGAATAAATTTTTGGTAAGCATCAATATCATGTTTTGCTAATTCAAATTCATTATATAAATGAGAATTATCTTTCTTTAACTTCTCAATCATTTTATTTCTGACTGACATATTTTGAGCTTCTGCAATTTTAGAATCACGAACCGCAAAAAATTCTCGTGGATCAAGTTGTAATTGTTCCCAAGGAGGATTACCCAAAACACAATCAAATCCTAATTCGTAATTATTTGAATTTTCGGGTTGAGGGTTAAAAACTTCGGGAAACTCCAAAGGCCAATGAAAGAAATTATATTGACTAGCTAAATTATTCGCAGCATCAATTAACCCTTGTAATTCGTAATTCGTAATTCGTAATTCGTAATTAGATTGAGAATTGAGGATTTTTTGCACAGTCTCCCGTTTTAATCTGTCTAGGGTTGCTGTAGTTGGTAAAAGTTGTAAATTATGTTCAGTTAAATACATGAAAAATGCCGCAGTCCATAAATTACAAGCTGCTTTTTTCAACCACCAATGATCATCTAAAAGATTATCCTGATATTTTCGCTCTTTTTCTTTAACTTCCTGGGGTGTATTTTCCGAAAATTCCGCTAATTCTTGCCATAATTTAGCAAAGATGTAACTATCATTAGCAGAAGTTTCAAAAATAGATAATTGTCCTTGATTTTCTCGTTCTTTTTTATTGCGCTTTTTCAAATTTATAGATAATTTTTTATCATCTCCCGTCACTGGTTTAAAAGCATCATCAGGAATACCCCCATCTAAACAATCTAAATCTAATACCCCTACCAAAGAATTACCACATTTAATTCTATGGTCTAAAAAATTCAATGGTTTACCAGTAGAAAACCCTTCTATCCATAAAGCCACTTTACACAAATCTACCGCTAAAGGATTTAAATCTACGCCATAAATACAATTTTGAATTACATCTCTAATGGCAATTCTTAAAGGTTCTGGTGCGGGTTGTGCTTCCCCGGTTCTAATTTTCGCTAATTCTTTACCTATGCGTCGCGCTGCTGCTAATAAAAAATGACCAGAACCACAAGCAGGATCTATGACTTTAATACTTAATAGGGATAATTCGTAATTCGTAATTCGTAATTCGTAATTCGTAATTTCAGACTCCCCATTATTCCCCGACTCTCGACTCCCGACTCCCAACTCCCTATTATTCGACTCTCGCAACTTCTCCTCTATTACTGGTTCTAATGCTGTTTTAATTAATTGTTGGACAAGTTGGGGAGGGGTGTAATAAGAACCTGTGGTTTTTCTATCACTGCCAAATACTAAATTAAATTCATAAATGCCTTGATTATTGTTAACTTGTGGGTGAAAATCTAATAAACTTTCATAGACACTACCCAATTCTTCTACATCTAAAGCAGCATAATTTACCCGGCGTAATTGCCCTTTATCTTCATACAAAGATAAATAACGAATGGCAGTTAATAAATCATAATTATCAATACCACAATCATCTAAATCTGTCAATGTTTGTGAACCAAATAAATCACCATTTAAAGGTGATAACCCCAATATTTGTCCGCGCCAATCTTCATCAAATAACTTAAATGTCACCCGTAAACCTTGCCAAATATCTTGAAAACCTTCCCGACGATAGCGGGGACGTTCTGCTAATTCTCTTAATCTTTCAATGCTGTAATATTCTAAATAAATTCTCGCTTTTTCTGTATCTTCTCCAATTAATAATAAGTTGCGAGATTCTGCCACCATTAAGAATAATAAACGGTAGATTAATCTTAATAATTGACGGTATAATTCGTAATTCGTAATATTTCCTTCGGAAACGCTACGCGAACGTAATTCGTAATTATTAGATAGTTTTTGGCGGAGATTTTCACTATCACGATGTTGTAAAAAGCCGTTTCCTAGTTGTTTTAATGCTTGTTCTACACCATCGCGGAGGCGATCGCGTACCCTTCCCCCTTGCTGCAAACTCTCTTGATGGTAATATTCCAACAAGCACTTATCCGCATCATCCGCAGTTTGGGGTAAACGGGAACGGTGGAAAAGCCGATAAAATAGACCAAATTCCGCAAAATTTTCGCCATTAAGAATCTGCTCTAGGTCAAATTCGATATAAGTAAGGCGAGTCATCAAAGACGAATCACGTAATAACCGCCAACGAAAACCATTAGTAGTTATAGCCCAAAGATGCTCAGTCTTGTTGAGATATTCCTGTACTAAAGCGTGTGCTGATAACCGGGGTGTGCCACTGGGAGGACGTTTATCAATATCCAGACGACAACCAATAATGTGGATCGGGGGATAATTCGTAATTGAAGAGTCGGATGGTAATACTGCACGATGGGAGATAGCATAGGTTTGTCCCTCCACTACCTCAGCTTTCGGGGTATATACGGGGATATAACCAAGACTACGTAACAAAGGAACAGCCCACATTTCACGGGTAACGCTGGTAGCAGTATCTTCAGGGTTTAACCTTTCTAATTGACGTTGAAATGCTACCCAATAAGCTTTAACATCACCCCAGGCGATCGCAATTTCATCTTCAAGTTTATCAGTTTTCGATAACCCAAAATCTGCCGATGTTTGTCCTTTGATATTACCTGTTAATAATTCGGTGGTAATATCTGCTGCGAGTAAGTTTCCTTCAAATTGTACGCCAATCATAGTTTTAATTCGTAATTCGTAATTCGTAATTATTTTTCTTTGAGTTTTTTGGTAGAAGCGACCAAGATTTTCCCAATTTCGTTAGCTTCTTGGAGAAGAGAAGTAAATTTTGGTTTACTCACCAACTCTGATTCTATTAATATTTCTAACCAATATTGAGTTTCTCTAGCTTCTTTAAGAGCTATTTCTAATTTATGAATAAAGTCTTTATCAGATTGAGCAGATTGAGATTCTCTAACATTTGCACCAATGGAAGTACCAGAACAAAGTAATTGTTTAGATATTGTCCGATAAACTCCTGATTTTTCATCAAGAAAGTAACAAGCCTTAATAATTCTAATAGCAAATTGTTTTGTTCTATCTGTAATCGTGATATGATTGTTGGTTTTGATATTTACATTTGCATTTGTGTTTGTCACCTTTAACATCCTCCCTTGCTTCTTCTTTCTTAAATTACGAATTACGAATTACGAATTACGAATTACGAATTACGAATTACGAATTACGAATTACCTAATGAGATTTTCCTAGTTCTTAATTTTCAAATAAATAGACAAAATAAAAACTAGGAAATTACTTATGATTCATTTATTGTTCATCTGCAACTTTTCTGACATCCTCTAAATCTAATTCTAATGATTTAGCAATTTCCTGAATACTAAGTCCTTTCTCTAGTAGTGTTGGTACAACTTTTAACTTGGTTTTTTTCAGGATACTTTGATAAAAAGCAGTTTTTTCTATATCTTCACCTAAATTAAGCATGGTTTGAATTTCCTCCAGTGTAAGATTTGGAAATTTATAGACTATAATACCTTGAATAAATGCTAACACTTTTAACCGCAAGTCTTCATCAGTTAAATTTTCTCTAGCTTGATTGATTAATTTTTGAGCTAGGGAAGCAATTTTTTTAGGAGTTTCTACAAATAATTTAGCAATACCAATTTCTAAGGATTCATTATCATTAGTAAGTTCATTGAGGTAAATACAACGGACATGATTTGACATCAAGCTTTGATAACGGGGATGAGGTGGTATTTCATGAGTTCTTCTATCATAAATAACAATTACATACCATTCTAAATTAGCTGGTTTGTATTGACGAAAGTAAACAAAAATTTCCCCAAAAAGTCGCTCATAAAATTCCTCATCTTTATATATTTGGAGTTCTAAAAAGTACAAAGCTTCTGTTTCAAAACCTGGAAGGGTGGAAAATAGACCATCTAACCGAAAAGATCGTTGTTTAACTTCTGGTGCTGTAAATTCATAAATATTAGGGTTGACTTCAGGTTTACCAATTAGTTCAAAAAAGACTTGTGGTAGTTCTTTAATTAGTTCATAAAAAATAGTATCAGTTTTCATGACAATTTTGGTAACGGGTAATTAATAATTCTGTACATCCTAATTCCGACAAAAATTATAAACTATTTTTACGTTTCCCTGGTTGTAAAATGTACACACCTAATAAATCCATCGGTAATTGTGGTGTAACCTTAACATCCACCTCCTTAGTAATTCTCCTCACTCGTTGATGAGATTGAGATAAACAAAGCGATCGCTCTTTTGCAAACTTTTCTAAATCTGCTGTTAACTCATCAAAAGAATTTAAAAAATCCTCAATTTCCTGTTTAGGGTTAACAGCATTCCCCACAGGGTTAGCTTGTTCCAACAAAGCTTTTGCTTCCAGTGGTGCTAACCAAACCGGGTTAGAGGGTGGACCTGTAAACCCAACAACTACACATTCTTCTCCCAATAGTTCGTAGTTGCGTTTTAGCGCATTCTTTTCTGATGGTGCTGAAGCACTACTACTAACCTTTTGTTTAACTTCTTGTTTAACCTTTTGTTTTAATAAATGCCTCAATCTTAATAACAATAAAGTAGTCCGTTTACTCACAGTATCCGTAATTGTAAAACCACATCTAGCGACTAAATCATTTTGATTATTCAGTAAAGCCACCTCTAAAATATGCCGTGCTAAACCTTCAACCAAAGGATGATTTCGCCCTACATATTCCACCCCTTCCGGTGCAGGAGTAGTAAAAGTAATTAAACGTTTTTCATTGCCTAAAACGAGTTGTAAAAAACTCGGAATTGACGGTAATAACCATCCTTGCTTTTTTTCAATCAAACCACAATTTAACTTTTCACAAGCATTTTTAACAAATCTTTCTACATCTTTTTCACTACCTAAAATTTCATCAGATTCTAATAACTCCTGTTCAACTTCTGTAGGTTTAATTGCCCTTTGTGCAAAACGAGTCCGGCTGATTTTCTCCCTTTCCACCGCCTTATCCCATTGTTTATGCACCTGTTCAACAGCAGATTCTCCCTCATCTAATAAATCCAATAAAGATAACTGTTGTGCATCCGTACTTTTATCAAATAAAGACTTAAACACCGCTTCCGAAACAGTGGTACTATCCATTGGTACTGGAACAGTAATTCCCAGAGTTTTATGTATTTGTACCGCTTTACGAATTAAAACTTCTAAAACCGCCCCATCTACAGGATTATCTTGACCATAAAGTAAACAACTTTTCACCTGAGTTGCTATTTGTCCATAACGGTCAATTCTCCCTTCTCGTTGTTCTAAACGGTTGGGATTCCAAGGTAAATCATAATGAATAACCGCACTAAAATGAGATTGTAAATTTATCCCTTCACTCAAACAATCAGTAGCAACTAATATTCTTTGGGGATAGGATTTTAATTCATTTAATCTCACTTCTCGCTCATCTTCTGACTGTTCTCCAGTAATAGCAATTACCCGAATTTGAGAACCTTTCTTTTCTAACTTCTGCTTTAAATTTTCAGCTACATAATTAGCTGTAGCAATATAACGACACCAGATAATCGGGTGATGATTATTTGCTAAAAGATTCTGCACATAAATAGTACAAGTTTGTAATTTTTGGTCTTTATTCCCCTGTAATTTTTCCGCAGCTTGAATAAAACTCCGCAGTTTGCGTTTATCAACATCTTTATAACTTTGTAGTCCCTGTTCTATAATTACACTGGGTGCAGCATCTACCGCTTGTTCCAAATCCGTAGGATCATAAACATAAGAACTGAATAATTCGTAATTATTATTTTCCGACTCTCGCATTTCCCCCGACTCTCGACTCCCGACTCCCGACTCTCGCATTTCCCCCGACTCTCGCATTTCCCCCGACTCTCGATTTAAACTACGATTTAAAGTAGAGATCGCAGCAGCAGGGGAAGACATCACACAGCGAATCAAAGCCAACGCTGACCAATAACGCCCCCGACGTTGGGCATAAGTCATATCTACGGTAGTAGTTTTTACTAACCCCCGTGCAAAATTATAAACTTCCTCAAATAGTTCTTTATACTCTTTAGATAATTTATAGGGTTCTTCATCAGATTGACGTTCTGGAAAAGGTGTTTCATTCCCCAACCACAATTTTACATCTGCCCGTCGTCGTTGGATAAAATGACCAGCTAAATTATCTCGTTCTGTTTCTGTGAGTTGATCCAAAGTCAAATTAGCAAACTCTGGTTTTAATAAACCCAATAAAGATAAAAAAGATTCCTCAATTCCACTATGGGGGGTAGCAGTAAGTAATAATAAATGACGGGATGTTTTTTCAGCTATTTCAGTAATTAATTGATGTCGTTGTTGTTGGGATGTACTCTTACCACTAGCACGGGTACAAGTATGAGCTTCATCTACAATCACAAAATCTGGACAATGGGCGATAAAACTAGCTTTTCGCCGTTCTGATTTGGCATAATCTAAACTCACAATTATATGACGATAATAACTAAAAATATGAGAACCATTAGGTATTGCCCGTTCTAATTTAGAAGCTGTACCAGAACGAACTACCACAGCATCAATATGGAATTTTTCTCTTAATTCTTGTCGCCATTGATCACATAAATGGGGAGGACACAATACAGCAATTCTGGCAATTTCTCCCCTGTCTAATAATTCCCTGACAATTAAACCAGCTTCAATGGTTTTACCAATACCCACATCATCAGCAATTAATAACCTGACCGTTTCTAACCTTAAAGCCATTAACAATGGTACTAATTGATAGGGACGAGGACGCAATGACAACCTACCCAAACAGCGAAAAGGACCCGCCCCACTACGTAATAAATGCCGTGCAGCATCCATCAATAATAAAGCTGTGCTGTGGTCTTTTATACTGTCAGCAGTGGGGTGAGGAAAGGTAGCCGGTTCTAGGGTTTCTAGGTTTAAGTGCCGAAAAATACCAATGATTTCCTCTTCGTTACCACTCAGGGGACAAAGGCGGATCAAATCTGGGTTTTCATCTGGTAATATTACCCATTGCCGACTACGACAACTAACTATAGATCCGGGGGTGCAATTTAATGTATCTGTCATTGTTTCCCTGTGTTGGCAAAGTTAGCCGTGTAAACTGGGCAGAAAGGATACCTCTTCACTACCTGAGATCACAGGCTGTTTTAGTGATTATTAATATTAAGGTTTAGTATAAAGCTATTGAATCAAGCAAATGCAAGTGTGTAACAAAAAGTGACATTTTTTAGTTATATGATAAAAATTGTAATATTTGTACAAATACAGATAAAAATAGCTGAAAATTAGGTGAATTTCAGCCAAGGAACAATTGTTGAGTAATTTTTAACAAGTAATACCCATATAAGTAGGTAGGCGTTAAAAATTGTCGTTATGGCAAGGCAGGAGAGAAGAGGTTCTTACAGGATGTTTGAAAAGTTTTTAATGTATAAATAAACCCCTCTCCAAACCTCTCCCCGACGCGGGGAGAGGCTTTGAAACCCCCATTCCCTTGTAGGGAAGGGGGGAAGGGGGGTTAGGTTTCTAGAGATTAAGCTGTTACACAGCTAAATTGTATAACCCTAATGTTCTGAACTCTTGTTTAACAGGCAAGATGCCTGTTCCACTTATACAAATTAAATGCACAACAGCTTATTAGTCATTAGATGTTAGTTATTAGATGTTAGTCATTAGTTAGGGTTTGCTGAAAAAGTCTCTTCGTTAAGGCAGGGAATAGGCAAGAGTTTGGGTGATCTGTTAGTAACCAATTCTTTGAAATTTCACCCGGAAAATGCACGCTTTTAGGAGTATACCCCTGAAAAATCCTGCACTGATTTCC
>NZ_JAQMTI010000062.1:0-72685 GCF_028329225.1 Sphaerospermopsis kisseleviana CS-549
AAAATAACCTGTGATCAAAATTGAGAATTGATCGCCCGAATGCTTCGCCCTTACAGGAAAATAACCTGTGATCAAAATTGAGAATTGATCGCCCGAATGCTGATGCTTCCAGCACGCTTCGCGAACGCCCTCATTAATAAAGGTTAGCGTTTAGTTTGAGCTTGCTCTGCTCCTGTATAACCAGTTACTAGCCATAGTATAGCTCTAACTCCATCGCGGATAGCTTTTTCGATAGGTTCTGGTGCAGTTTTTGAGGGAACAGATACCGCCTTAAATTCAATACCTCGACTACCCAAAACAATCTCACCAATTACACAAGCACGGCGCATATGAAAATCAGAAGTAATTAAATAAACGCTTTTGATACCCCTTGCTTGCAAATCATCTACCAACGTAGTAAAATTAGTAACTGTATCAACAGCCTCATAATCTAAATATAAACGCTTAGGATTAATTCCAGCTTTAACAAAGATTTCTTTCGTATAGCTAGGTGGACTACCACCAGTAATCCATATTGGTATATTGGGATGCTTTTTGGCAAATTCAGCGGTAAACTTCTCCCTTTCTAAACGTTTAGTAGAACCGCCCAAAACTAAGACTGCTTGTGGATGTACAAACTGATTTTGTATTTCTTTGTATCCCCACCATATAAACAGGGGTAGGATAAAAGACATAAACCGCAAAGATTTACCTTTAAACAATAGCTTTTTCAAGGCTGTGTAAGTGTGTTTGCGAACATCAAAATTTTATCTAAAAAATTTTATCTAAAAAATATTTACATTACAGCTATTTTCAGGTAAATAAACCACATTTTGATTTAGGTTTCGCTTCAACAATGTAGGGGCGTTCGCGAAGCGTGCTGGAAGCATCAGCATTTGGACAATTAATTATCGGTTTTTACCTAAGACTATCATCCGAATGCTTCGCCCTGACTGTGGTCTAAAGACATGAAAACTGCTGTAGATTAGGAAATTTGGGCAAAATAAACCCAAATCAGAACTTGGTAGATGCTTATGTATAAAAGTATGTATCCACGATATAAATAGGGTCGCTCTCTTCAATGCACTATCCTAACTTATATTAGACAATTTATCATAGGGGTTAAGACCCATTAATTGTTCAACTTTGTAGTTTAATGTAAATATACGGGACTGGTGCGACTTGAACGCACGGCCTGTCGCTTAGGAGGCGACCGCTCTATCCAACTGAGCTACAGCCCCAAATGAACAAACATCTACAATGATAGCAGTAGATTTAGTCAGAGTGCCAACTATTCTCCCAACTACCACCACCTATTTCTAAACCACAAAGATTACTCTGTGCTTTGAAAGTGATTTGAGTTTTACAACTACTGAATTTTCGCAGTGTTAAGTCTAGCTTACCTTGCATCGTATCCCGGCAACAAATCGCTAAACCATTGCTGGTGGGTGCGCGTAGGGGTGTACCTGGTAAATCAGTAGTTCCTGTTAATTCCACCTCATAATGAGAATTTCTGGCTTGCATTTGCCATTTACCCCAAGGCTGAATTTGCCAGCTTACTTGTGAGTTCCAGGGAACAAATTCATAAAACTGCCCTTGATAATGAATACCAATCATGGCTACTGATTCCATCCACCATAATACACCACGTCTGCCACCACCAGCAGTTAAAGCTAAATCGGGTTCGTTGTCAAAACAATTACAATTAAGCCAAAACCATTTTTGAGGAAACGCACCACCCCAATTTTTTTCCCCGTAGGCTGGGGCGTTGGTAAATTCGTAAATTTTACCATTCCAATCTATCCAACCGGTGGCTAAACCGTGAGCCATTAAAATTTGCCAACCTGGTTCAAAAATCTGTGAAAAAGACAACCAGCCAGCGGTTGATTGCTGGATACTATTTTGATTACCCCATCCGTAAACAGGTTTGATTTCATACTGCCAACGGCAGTAATTACCCGTAGCAGGATCGGTGATTATGCCTTGATTTAAAGTAGCTGTAGCTTGATAACCTTCTTGAATATGGTGTGTAAAGTCACGGGGTAGGAGATAGTGAGGAGAAACTTTTAAGTTTGTTTTTCCCCAATGTCCTAAAGCTAACACATCTTGACGCGCCCAGAATTTGTTGACATCGGGAAATGTGCGACACAAATATTCATCATCTGGACCCAGGACTTGAGCAGCACCACCGCTATCAGGTTTCCCACCAATAGGATCTTCGATGGAATACATAAAAGCGAAGGTTTGCCCAATTTCCGGTAATGTAACGCGATAATACCAACCTTCAAAAAAACGGCGACTTGTACCGTCCCAGTGGTAGCCGCTGTGAGGTGTTTGGGTTGAGTTGAGGAAGTTTTTGGGAATAATCAGCATGAATACAGTATACAGAAATCCTATTTGATTTTTGCGAAGTTGGGCAAACCTTGATCAATTGAAAATTGACAATTGAAAATTGACAATTGAAAATTGACAATTTTTTCATTCAAGGCTTCCGCCGTGAGCGTCAGCCGATAGCGTAGCGTGGCGTTAGCCATACGGTTTAAAACCTTACCTTGCAAGGGGAAAAATAAAAAATTCGCTTTTTCAAAGTTCCTTGTTTCCTGTTCCCTAGTCCCTAAATTTTAAGCAATATTTCACAATTATTGCGAGATATTACAGAAAATCAACTTTAGTAAATATATCACACACATTCAAAAATTCATGCTAGATTATTTTCATGGTACAGAAAGGTTAAAAGTTCAAACAAAAACAACTGAATTAGAGCCTGTGCCTCCTGCTCTAATGTCATCGCAATCACGGTTAGGTTGTGGCTTCCAAGTGTTTTAGCCTTGATTTCATCGAGTTGTAATTGGAGGTTTTGAAACCCATAGCCAGAAATGCCTGCCTAGTTAGAATGAAGGATGCACAATTCTGATTGGTAGATTGCGAATCGGGTCCACCTTAGTTGATGTAGTAAATTCGGATTTTCCCATTTTTTTGAATTATTTAGTTACAAACAAACCACTGTAATTTGCTGATGTCTCTCTGTCGCAACTTACGGTGGTTTATGGTTTGGGTAGCTTTCAATAATTGACAATTAACAATGAAGAATTGACAATTACCGCTTTGGTTAAAGTCAGAGGATTGAAAAAGCGGAATTTTTGAGAAAGCAGTGACGATTCATTTACAGCATATTTCATTTTAGTGAGGTACAAACGGAAATCATAAAACCCTTGTGGAACAGGCATCCTGCCTGTTAGCCTTGTACCTCATAACTTAGGAAACGGCTGTATTAGATGCGATCGCTACCATTGCGATTTTTACCCAAAATCCCCAATAGACCTCTCCACAATAGAATCTATTAATTTGTAATAAGCTGATGTGCAGCTAAACTGTACAATCAAAAAACCTGAAGTTACAGTAGCACAAGCATCTTGCTTGTATTAATTATTCAAGTTAAAGGCATAACAGCTTATGTTGTAGGGGCGAAGCTTATGGGCGATAATTTAACGGAAAAATCAGACATCTAGATATCCCATAAGCTTCACCCTGCCCCATAAATAAGTTCCATAATTTCTTTTCTGGAGAAGTCTAATAATTCTATTTTGCATCATCATGCAAGCTGTTTAATCTAAAAATATAGTTAAATATAGTTAAATATAGTTAAATATAGTTAAATATAGTTGTTTCTGTGCAGGGGAAGAAAAAATGAGGGTTTGGCTTGCCTGTTTCTTTGTATTATTTGCTTTGGCAGAATTTTTTGACTGGGTAAAAGACTTATCTTTACCATTACCTATCTATATTTTAGGCGGAGCATTCTTAGCGGTTGTTTCCAATTACGATAAAATAGTCGGTTCTTATTTCAGTGATGTACAAGCAGAAATATTACCAGAACCATCGCATTTAGAAGCATCAACTCCATCAACTCCAACTCCATCAACTCCAATTTCATCAACCATTTCATCAACCATTTCATCAACTCCTGTTGCTGTCACAATGTTAACTCCTATGGAAGAAGTTAACAAACCCTCACAGGAATAAATAAGAACATTCTATACAATAGACATCTCCAAAATAGAATGTATTAATTTGTCATAAGTTGAAACTAGGGGCGAAACTTATGGGCAATAATTTAACGGAAAAATCAGACATCTAGATATCCCATAAGCTTCAAGGATTTGTTGTTTTTATACAATAGACTTCTCAGAAAAAGATGTAGGGACAATTCATGAACTGTCCCTACGAATGGGTTTCAGGTTATGCACATTTCATTACCGGAGATGTCTAATAGATTGTTTAAGTAGAAAATTTCGTTAACCGAACAGTATTGCGTTGTATGCAACGTCTCTACATTTTTTACAGAGATGTCTATTTCTTATCAAAAAATAAACAACCGATTTATTAGACTTTGGGGATTTCATTACCTGTTAGCGGGGGTTTAGTTTGTAGGTTGGGTTGAAGTATGAAACCCAACATCGTCGGGTTACGCTGTTGCTGAACCCGACCTACTTGTACTGACTTTTGTGATTTAAATAAGAGTTCACAATTACTGCTATTATAATACTTGAGGTGTTAGATCAAGAATGCGGTAAACCAGGGGTAAGAAAATGATGGGGAATCAAGAACCACTGCCGATTTTACAGGGAAAAATTTTACAGGGAACAAGAGGAAGATACGAAATTATCAAACCTATAGGAAAAGGGGGTTTTGGATATACTTTTCTCGCTAATGATTTGACTTCGGTAGTAAATACACGCTATTGTGTTGTTAAGCTATTACGAATGGATATTTATCATCCTCCTGAAATCATTGCAGGAATCAAAGAAGCCTTTGAAAAGGAGGCTGAGACTTTGGAAAAATTAGGGGAAAGAAGTGGTAACATTCCTTCCTTGTATGATTATTTTTCCATAACTGTACCTCACCCTCTACTGCATATTCCACAAGACTTTAATTTTCTGGTTCAACAATATATTGAAGGAGAGGATCTCAATAAAGAACTAAAACAACAAGGACTTTTCTCAGAAACAAAAGTTTTGGATTTATTAAAAAATATTTTACCAGTTTTAAAATTTATCCATAATAAGAAAGTTATTCATCGGGATATTAAACCCCAGAATATTATCCGTTCTACAGAAGAAGAGAACAAATTTTATTTAATAGATTTTGGAGCAGTAAAACAAGTAATTCAAGGTGATATTGACACTAAAGAAACATCTATTGTCTTTGGAGATGATAATTATGCTCCTCCAGAACAAAGATCCCGTCAACAAGTTAATGCTTCCAGTGATTTATATGCTTTGGCTGCTACTTGTGTGCGATTATTGACAGGTGAATTTCACAGAGATTCCCGCGATGTCAAGAATCTTTGGAATTGGCGAAAATATCCCCATATTAGTGAACCTTTAGGTAAGATATTAGGGCGTATGCTCCGAGAAGACCCTTATTATAGATACCAGTCAGCAACGGAAGTCATAGAAGCTTTGGATAAAATCAAGCCTCTGAATAAACCTGATGAGTCTTCTACAGATACAGAAATCGATCCTAGTGATGATACGAAAGGAGTTATCAATTCTCGGATAGTAACTGAAGTCATAGAACCTACTGATAAGCATTCTAAAGGTAAAAAAATCAATTCTAAAGATGATACAAAAGTTATCAATCCTCATCAATTCGATCCTAATCCATTCCCTAAATTTTTTATTATTATTATCGGTGGAATTATTTTGTCTTCTACTGTGTTTTTAGCTTATCCAATTATCATAAATTCAGGAGGAAAACAAACGACAAATAGAGTTCAGGAAATAGCCACGGAAAAATTACCGGATTTACCTGATAATCCTACTCCTACAACGCAATCTACACCTCAAGAACCTGTTGATTCCGCTGCAACACCTCAAGGTGAACCTGCTGATTCCGCTGCAACACCTCAAGGTGAACCTGCTGATTCTGCTACAACACCTCAAGGTGAACCTGCTGATTCTGCTACAACACCTCAAGGTGAACCTGCTGATTCTGCTACAACGGAATCTACACCTGTTATATTTCAAAATTTAGAAGCGTTATTAAAAGCAGGAAAATGGCGAGATGCAGATTTAGAAACTTGGAACTTGATGCTAAAGTTAACTAAACGAGAACAGGAAGGATTTTTAAGAATTGAAGATCTGAAAAATTTTCCCAGACAGGAATTGCGGAAAATGGATCAATTATGGGTAAAATATAGCAATGGTAAGTTTGGCTTTTCTGTACAAAAGCAAATTTGGCTGGAGTTGGGTGGTAAGTTAGATGGAGAATTGGACTTAGATACTTTTATGAAGTTAGGCGATCGCGTTGGTTGGAGAAAAAATGGTGATTGGCTCAGTTATAGTCGATACACCTTTAGTACAAATGCACTACACGGACACCTGCCACGCGTGGATTGGGATGGACTACGGATACTCTTTCCTCTTCTCTAGACTATAACCCATAAGCGTTATACAAGATTATAAGTATTTCTTATCAAGAAGTAAATAACCGATTTATTAGGCTTTGGGGATTTCATTACCTGTTAGCGGGGGTTTAGTTTGTAGGTTGGGTTGAGGTACGAAACCCAACATGACATGAACGTCGGGTTACACTGTCGCTGAACCCGACCTACAAAAAATAGTATTAAGCTGTTACACAGCTAAATTGTATAATCCTAATATTCTGAACTCTTGTTTAACAGGCAAGATGCCTGTTCCACTTATACAAATTAAATGCACAACAGCTTAGACTTGTCCGAAAATTAAATGTGCGTTTTCTAAAACCCTTGTAGAGACGTTCTATAGAACGTCTCTACATTAATTCCCGGAAATGTCTATTGTAGGTTGGGTAGAACGAAGTGAAACCCAACAAAAGAAGGAAAAATGTTGAGTTTTGTTCCATTGCTTCGCAACGCTAACGCGAACAACCCAACCTACATAGTTTGACAAAATGTTATGATATTTAATCATCACAAATATCACTGGAGATGAAAATTATATGACTCTCACAATTAACAACTTAGAAAAAATAGAACAAATATTAAAAGATGATAATAACGACTATCAAATAGAATTACAAGAAGGAAATATTTTAATTATGGGTCCATCGGATATAGAATCTAGTGAAATTGGCGCTGAGTTCATATATTTGCTAAAATTATGGACTAATCCTCGTAAATTAGGGAGAATATTTGACTCCAGTGGTGGGTTTATTATGCCAAATACTGATTTACGCGCTCCTGATGTTTCTTTTGTTTCTGCTCAAAGATTAAAGCGGACTGTGAGAGATTTTGGTAATTTAGTTCCCGATTTAGTAGTAGAAATTAAATCAAAAACTGATAGAGTTCCTAAATTAGAAGATAAACTCAAATTGTTTTTAAAATTAGGTGCAAAGGTAGCAATTCTCATTAATCCTGATGAATTAACTGTTACTGTTTATCGTCCTGATGGTAAAATTACATTATTAACGGCAGATGATAAATTAACCGTAAATGAATTATTTCCTGGTTGGGAAATTGCTATTTCTGAATTATGGCCTCCTGTATTTGAATAAGTTTGTTGTGAAGTACAAAACCTAACATAAACGTCGGATTATACTGTCGCTGAACCCGAATCCCAACATATATAATATACCCAATAGATATCTCCAGAAAAGAAATTATGGAACTTATTTATGGGGGCAGGTCGAAGCTTATGGAATATATAGATGTCTGATTTTTCCGTTAAATTATCGCCCATAAGCTTCGCCCCTACAACTTATGACAAATTAATACATTATTAATACATTATATTTTGGAGAGGTCTAATATACCCAGATCCCCGACTTCTTAAAGAAGTCGGGGATCTAAAGTAGGACTAAATACTCATTAACGACGAAGTTTTTTGGCTATACCAGGCCAATTTTGATCACCTTTTTGAATATTTCCAGGAATGTCTTTTTCCCAGCGTTTTTGAGTGTCTAAATTAACATTTAAGTACAGCTTACCGTCCACAATTTTCCAGGCATTAGGATCAATAGGTGCAGTATATCCTCTACTGACAGCCCAAGCACAAAATCCTCCATATTGAGGAGCGTATTTTTCAGGATTTTTAATAAATAAGTCACGGTTTTCGGCTGTGGAAAATCGCCAATTTGCATCCTGCCATTTGTGGGTAAAATTACTATTACCTGGAATGGCTTTTCCTTGTTGAAAATAAGCAACGGCATCAAAACCTTTTAAAACAAAAGAGTCTTGGACATTGAACACTTTACTAGCGAGTTTTAAAGGGGCATTAGCGGGGATATTTTGCTCTTGAATAGCATTTGGATCAAAATTACTATTATCAGTAGGTTTAAGGCTGGAAGTTAGGGTTGTCTTATTAGACTGAGAACTACAACCTGAGGCTAATCCTACTATGAATATTGAGGATGTGACAAAAGCGAGAAAGTGCCGGTGATTCATAGAAATGTTTATTTTTTTGATGACAGTATTAGAAATTTGTGACGAAAGCGAGAAAGTGCCGATCATTCATATATCATCAATCCCTAAGAAATTCTCGGCCATTTACCTATCCATTCGCCACCGCGAAAACGCCAACGGGGAAATAATAACCGCATAACTACCCAAGCAGATAAGTAAACTGCTAACCACACTAAACCATAATGTTGAATAAATCTGGTTAGGTGAAATTCGGTTTTAGGAATATGAGGTAAACCGATATTGGCAATTATTAAACCTAGAAATACCCCTTCTATAACTCCTGCATAAAGTTGAAATATTCCTGGCCAGTCGTGGTCCCAGAGATATTTTTGCAGAAAATCGTATAGGATATCCCAGGCCATGCCAAATAAACCTACATAAAACACAACCCAAAAGTAAACTAAGTTGGAAGCAATGCCTAAATATCCTTGATAAAAAAGCAGGGAAACTAACATTCCCACTGTTGCTAATAAAAAAATTCGCGTTTGCCAGCGTCCGAATAAAGTTGGAGTCATAATGTTGTTAGAAGTGTGGTTAAAGTGTGGTTAGAAGTGTGGTTAGAAGTGTTGTTAGAAATAATGTAAATTAAGGTTTTTGAAAGCAATTAAGGCTTTTGATTCAATGCCCATTTTAACCATTGCCAAAGGGAATAAATTCCTTCAATATAGCGGACTCCTGGAGCTTTTTCAGCCGCCAAAGCCTCGATAGAACGATGGGCAGCATATTGTAGTCCTAAAAATGTGTCTACGGGGGCGTAGGGACCGCCTAAGGTGATAATTCCTGCTGCATATATGCGAGAAGGATGATTTCGCAGTTGTTTAATTTCAAAGTTGTTTTCTACATGAAAACGTTTTTCTAGGTTTAGTTCTAAATCGTAATGCAGTATTAGGTCTTTTAAAAATGGACTTTCTAAAGGGTCAGAAACTAATCCTGTACAGTCAATAACAAAATCAGCGGTTAGGGTTATTAGACCTCTGTCTATATGAGCAACAACTTGACTTTGGGAATTACGTTCTAGTCTGATGATTTCACCATAACGAATTGTATACCATCCTTCCCTTATTCCTTGACGAACAATGTCGCGCCATTTTTTGCGACTAGCTGTGGTTGTTCCACCCCAAGCTTTTAATAATTCCCGTCGTCTGAAGGGATCAGCGGCTTCTAACATTGTCCGCATATCACCGCCCCAAGTTCCTTTTGGCCAGTTAAAAGGTTGAAATTCCCAATCATTTTCTACATGGCGTTTAGCTCGCCCAAATTGATCACCTTTGCGGGGTTCTCGGTTTAAATGAATTACCCTAATATTTTTGTTGATTTTTCGGGCTTCATACAGCCTTTCCAAGATTTGTGAGGCGACAATTCCTGACCCTCGAAGGACAATAGTACCGCCTCTTTTTTCTAATTGTTCGTAAATGTAATCATGGGGTTCATAACCTTGAACTACAGTTGGATGATTTCTTTCTTCGGGATATTGCTGACGATATTTTTGCAGGTTTTTTAGTAGTTTAATTCTGGGATAACCTGTGCAGAGATGGACATATTTAGCTAATAAAAATTGGTGATTTCCGTCTTCTTCATCAGAAGTGGAATAGGCAATACAATAACGCCCATCTTCCGTTTGTCGTAGACTGCGAATACTGCCATATTCTAACATTTTACCCCAACTAATGCGATCGCCTTCCCTATCCATAGACTCAAATACATCTTTACCGCGAGGGGTGTAAGTATCTGCATAAACAGGTTCGGCGAAAATTTGCCACAAAAATCCTAAAGCTGCACCAACTTGTCCAGAAAAGAAGGATCTCCAAGCATCTCTTAAAGCATATCCTGGCCACCCCCAAATATTATCAGGACAGGAATCTGAACCAGAACGAATCCTTTTATATCGGGGAATTTGACAGTTTCTCAGTAGGCTTTCATAGCGTTTATAAGGTTTGTCTTGAACACTCAAAACTTTAATATTTTCTGGTTTAACTCCTGCGATTCTCAACATATCCACCCAAACAAAACTGCCCATTCCTCCCCCACAGGCCAGGTATTCTGTTTCTCTGACTAAAACACCACTGCGATCAATAGCTTTTAGGGAAACTTTTTCTGCATTCCAAAAATTGAAATTATAGGGAAAACCCGCAGGTTGACTAGGTAGAGTGTTAGGAGTTTGCTGTTCTAAGGCATCCGTGTAAGGGTTAAAAATGATGGTTGATTCAGAATCTAATGACTTCCGTACCCTAGATGCAGGAATAATCTCAGATTGGGGGTTAAAAATTGTGGAATCATTTTCCAGTACAATGGTAGCATCATCATCGCTGGCTTCAATGAGAATAACGGTAATAGTGTAATTACCTATTCCCAGTATATCCCCACTGTTTAACTTCCGACGTTCTTTAAGTAGTTTTTGATCGTTGATTCTAGTACCATTGGTACTTTTGTCTTCTAAATAAACCTGATTGTTTTCTAAGGTAATTTGAGCATGAAGCTTAGAAATTTGTTTAGTAGAGTCTGATAACTGTACAGGAGACACCCTTTCACCATTGATAACTCTAGGAAGTTTATCTATATCATCTCTTCCGATAGCTACTGGCAGGTTAAAAACCTGTTCTTCTGGCTCCTGTGTCAGTTTATTTTCGGAAATCAGTTTGATTTGCATGGTTTCAATTTTAGCTTTTAGAACTTGATATCATATTACACATCTTGTGAAAATTACGGTAGGGACAATTCATGAATTGTCTCTAGAACAGGTTTCAAGTTATACAGATTTAATGACTACAAGAGGTCTATTGATAATACAAAAGTTCTGATCTCTAATCAGCCACAGTATTGAAAGTTGAAGGAAGCAAATTCTGACGTAGAATGTATAATCTACCCGGTCTTAGCCCGGAGAGTGTCAACAAACTAAGTTATTTCCACAGTGATTAATGAAATTTTAGTAAAAATCCGTGCTGTTCTCCTGCGAGATCAACGTTCACCTTTAACTTTTAGTGTCTCTAATTTCCTATCAATTATTCTGTTTAGTAGTCTAGTAGTGACAAGTTTAATATGGGTAATAAGTGAACTCAAATGGTTACAAAATAGTGAGTTAAGCATTTATGATCAGATGTTGCGTTCGCGCCCTCCAGAACCTCCTGATAACAGAATTTTATTAGTGACAATTACTCAAGAGGATCTGAACAGGGAAAAATGGCCTTTATCCGATCAAACTATTAATAAATTACTAAAAAAATTAGAGTCTTATCAACCCCGTGTCATTGGGTTAAATATTTATCGCCATGAACAAAAAAATTTAGCTGCTAATCTCAAAAAGCCAAATCAAATTATTGCCACTTGTTTATTAAGTAATATTGATAGATCAGAAGTTGCCCCACCTGCCAATTTTCCTATAGATAATATCGGTTTTGATGATGTAGTTACTGATAACGCGGTTGATCAAGTTATCCGTCGTGGTTTATTATTTGTTGATTATACAACAAAAGATCATCAATGTAAAACTAGATTTTCCTTTGCTGCTTTATTAGCTATTATTTATTTAGAAAAACAAGGTATTGAATATAGTTTTACTGAAAAACAAGAATTACAAATAGGTAAAACTATATTTCCCCGCTTATATAAAGACGCAGGTAATTATCAAGATACAGATGACGATGGCTATCAAATTTTATTAAATTACCGTCACCCGAATAACCTAGCCCAACAAGTTACTCTCACACAAGTTCTCACAGATCAAGTTAACCCCAATTGGGTAAAAGATCGCTTAGTAATTATTGGAACTACTGCCGCTAGTGTACATCCTGGTTACTATACACCTTATAGCAATTTATCAGATCAACCAGCGAGAATGCCTCGTGTTTTTATTCATGCCCAAATAGCCAGTCAAATTATTAGTACAGTTCTCGATAATAGACCTATAATATATTACTTTCCAGATACTTATGAATGGTTATGGATTTGGATTTGTTCTATTGTAGGTGCTATTGTAGCAAGGCAATGGCGACATCCTTTACTATTAATAATAGTAGAATTTTTTATTATTGTTAGTATTGTAGGAATTGCGGCTGGTTTGTATTTGCAAGCAATATGGATACCTTTATTTACTCCTTCTTTAGCTTTAGTTATTACTAGTGTTGCTGTCATGAGTTACACGACTTATCAAACTCAAAAACAAAATCAAGCTATTCTGCTGCAAGTTGAAAAACAACAAGAAGCTATTGCTCAAATCAGCTTAATATTGGATCAATCGACACAACTGCCATCGGATTTTAACAACTTTGATTTTTCAGAAATATCAACATTCAAAACTGATGATTTACTTTTAGCAGGGCGTTATAAAATCTTAAATACCCTTGCTTCTGGTGGTTTTGGATGTACTTATTTAGCAGAAGATACACAACAAAAAGGTAATCCTATTTGTGTAGTTAAACAATTAATGCCCGCCCGTAGAGATACAAGATTTATGGAAGTTGCCCGCAGATTATTTAACACGGAAGCGGAAATTTTAGCAGTAGTGGGAAAACATGATCAAATTCCTAAATTGTTTGCTTCTTTTGAAGAGAATAAAGAATTTTATTTAGTTCAAGAATATATTATTGGACATACTTTAAGTGAAGAACTACCCCCAGAAACAGGCGTGAAAAGTGAAGCTTATGTTGTAGATATGTTGAAAGAAGTTTTAGAAATTTTATCATTTATCCATCAACACCGTGTAATTCATCGGGATATTAAACCTACAAATATTATCAGACGTACTCAAGATAATCGCTTGGTGTTAATAGATTTTGGTGCTGTCAAATTAATTCAACCACGAATAGAAGGAGAAACGGAATTAGCTACTGTTGCTATCGGCACAAGAGGTTATTCACCACCAGAACAATTTGCCGGTCATCCCCGCTTATGTAGTGATATTTATGCTTTAGGTATGATTGGTATTCAAGCTATTACAGGTATACCTCCCCAAGAACTACCAGCAAATCCCGAAACTGGTAATATTATGTGGCGAAACAGAATTAATGTTAGCGATGAATTAGCAAGGATTTTAGATAAAATGGTTTGTTATCATTTTGGCGATCGCTATCAGTCTGCTACCGCAGTTATTCAAGATTTGAAGTCATTAATAATTCGTAATTCGTAATTCGTAATTCGTAATTGGCAGCATCCCAAATGCGTAAATTTATTTTTATCTATGGAAATAATATGCCCCAAGGCTTAATATGATTGAACCGCAAAGGGCGCAAAGGACACAAAGGTAAGAAAGTTTAAGAGATTTTTAGTGTTGCTGTGGTTATTTTTTGACAATTGGGATGCTGCCTCGTAATTTGTAATTATGAATTACTACGTATATAGTAAAAATTATTACTGATACTTTTTATTGTATAAGTCTTATCTAATCTTTTTTATATATATATAAATATAAATATATAATGCAAATTTTTACATTAAACTATGCAAATAATACATAAGTAAATTTCTATGTTTACGATTAGAAACTATTACGATTAGAAACTATAATGAATATTATTTTTTTGTTAAGGTTCTCCCAAAAGGAAATTTGAGTAACTTTCACAACATAAATGGTATCAAGCATCACGTTATTCCAATAAATAATGTGAAGTAATTCGGTGCATAGGAACAAAAACAAGTGTTGAAGAAATTTGTGATGATTGGGGTTTTAACCCTATGTTTGTTAGTATTCCCACTCATGGGTAATGCCTTAGCCCAAGGAACAAATACACCAACTGCTCCTGATACTGGAGATACGGCATTTGTGCTGATCTCATCGGCACTGGTATTGTTGATGACACCTGGATTAGCATTTTTTTATGGTGGGTTTGTGCGATCGCGCAATATCCTCAACACCTTAATGATGAGTTTTGTGTTGATGGCCATTGTCGGAGTCACCTGGGTTTTGTGGGGTTATAGTTTGTCCTTTGCTCCTGGTTTACCCTTCATCGGTGGCTTACAGTGGTTAGGGTTAAACGGTGTCGGTTTAGAAACAAGCGGATATTTGCAAGGTTCAGCCCCGGAAGAAATAGTTTCTTATGCGGGAACAATACCCCATCAAGCATACATGATTTATCAAGCCATGTTTGCAATTATTACTCCAGCCTTAATTTCTGGGGCGATCGCCGAACGGATGAGTTTCCGCGCTTATTGCTTATTTGTGCTATTGTGGTCAACCTTTATCTACACACCCCTAGCCCATGCAGTCTGGGCAAAAGGTGGATTTTTGGGCTTATACGGTGGTTTAGGCGCTCTTGATTTTGCTGGTGGTACAGTAGTGCATATTAGTTCAGGAGTTTCTGCACTGGTAGCAGCCACAGTTCTCGGACCTCGGAAAAACCACCCAGATCGTCTGAGTCCACCCCATAACGTCCCCTTCATTTTATTGGGTGCTGGCTTACTTTGGTTTGGCTGGTTTGGCTTTAACGCTGGTAGCGCCTTATCTGCGGGTAGTATTGCCACAGTAGCCTTCGTTGCTACCAACACATCAGCCGCCGCAGGTGCGTTAATGTGGCTAATTTTAGAAGCAACCCTGAGAGGAAAACCCACCGCCGTAGGTGCTGCTACAGGTGCAGTAGCAGGTTTAGTTGGTATTACTCCCGCCGCAGGATTTGTCACACCCTTAGCAGCAATATTAATAGGTTTTATTACTTCTCTTGTTTGCTTTTATGCTGTAAGCTTCAAGCACAAATTGAATGTAGATGATGCCTTAGACACCTATCCTGTACATGGTGTGGGTGGAACATTAGGAGCAATTTTAACCGCCATCTTTGCTAGTACCGAAGTCAACCCAAGCGGGAAAGATGGGCTATTACGTGGTAATTTTGGGGAAATATTTGTAGAATTGGCAGCCATCGCCATAGCTTATATCATCGCGGCTGCTGGTACATGGATCATCCTCAAATTTATTGATGCTACCATTGGTCTGCGTGTAAAAGAGGAAGCAGAAAACCAAGGTTTAGATATCCACGAACACGGAGAAGAAGGTTATAACTCCGAGTTTGGCGATCGCATTAACGTTTATAGTGATAGGTGATAGGTGACTGGTGACTGGTGACTGGTGACTGGGCTATTAATCTTCCCCATCTCCCCATCATTCCACCTCCCCTGTTTACTCAACAATTGGTTATTTTTTATTTGCAAGTCCGTGAGATCCCCAGCTTCTTAAAGAATTTGGGGACTTTATCATTTAAGATTCAAAGGCCAAATTACTAAATTTTTGTAAACTTGATGTAAATTGAACTTACTCGGCATTAACTGACCACAGAATAAATTTTCAAGGTTTAATTTTGAATTTTTAATTTTTTAATCGTGTCCACTTCCGCAAAACCATTTCCAATCTGGGGATTTTTCTTACTGGTGACAAATGGTATCCTGATGTTAGCCATCATTTTACTGATTTGGCGACAGCAGAAATTGACCACCGCCTTTGCAACTAGCACTCCCCCACAACCAGTCAAACTCAACCCTCAAAACCAAGCTTTCATACCAGAGTTAGGACCACGTCATAAACTAAATTACCAACAATGGCTAAACATTCTTAAACAAGAAGCCAAAGTAGCAGCCGAAAAACCGCCAGAAAAATTAACCATATTAGCTGGAGACTCTTTAAGTTTATGGTTTCCACCTGATTTATTGCCAGAAGGCAAAAATTGGTTAAATCAGGGAATTTCTGGTGAAACTAGCGAAGGATTATTAAAAAGATTAGAGTTATTTGACCGTACCAAACCAGAAGTCATTTTAATCATGATTGGCATTAATGACATGATTCGCGGCGTAGGTGATGAAGAAATTTTAGCCAATCAAAAACAAATCATCGGTTATCTACGGAAAAAACACCCCAAAGCCAAAATTGTTCTACAGTCAATTTTGCCACATGGGGGAGAAGAAGCAACTTGGGAAGGACGGGAAAAACTATTAGCTATTCCTAACAGTCGTATTCGCAAGTTAAATGAGGAACTAGAAAAAATAGCGAATCAACAAAAAATTAAATATGTCAACTTACATCCCTTGTTCACTGACAAGCAAGGTGATCTGCGTCGAGAACTTAGCACCGACGGTTTACACCTCAATTCCCAAGGTTACACAGTCTGGCGCACTGCATTGCAGATTTACAATGAACAGGGAATAGGGAACAGGTGACAGGTGACAGGACAATATTAGCTTTTGCCTATTGCCTATTCCCTTCTATTCCCTGTTCCCTATTCCCTATTCCCTATTCCCTTCTTTCCCAATCACCAATCACCACATTAACTGAATTGTGTCTTGGCAAGAGAAAATAAGAAATATTGATTTTAGCAGACAACACAAAATGGATACCAAAGCTTTTAAACGTAGCCTCCAACATTCAGAAAATTACAATCGGAAAGGATTTGGACATAAAGCAGAAGTGTCCACTCAGTTGCAGTCTGAGTATGAAAGTAGCTTAATTCAAGAGATACGCGATCGCAACTACATCCTTCAAAGAGGTAATGTTACTATCCGACTAGCACAAGCATTTGGATTTTGCTGGGGTGTAGAACGTGCCGTAGCAATGGCCTATGAAACTCGTCAGCACTTCCCCACAGAACGCATCTGGATCACCAACGAAATAATTCACAATCCTTCTGTGAACAAACGGATGCAAGAAATGGAAGTCCAATTTATTCCTGTTGAAGCTAATAAAAAGGACTTTTCTGTTGTCGATCAAGGTGATGTAGTCATTCTGCCCGCCTTTGGTGCCAGCGTCCAAGAAATGCAAATTTTACATGATAAAGGTTGCCAAATTGTTGATACAACTTGTCCTTGGGTTTCCAAAGTTTGGAACACAGTTGAAAAACACAAAAAAGGCGAATTTACCTCAATTATTCACGGTAAATACAAACACGAAGAAACCGTTGCTACCAGTTCCTTTGCAGGTAAATATCTGATTGTTTTGAATTTACAAGAAGCCGAATATGTGGCTAACTATATCCTCAATGGTGGCAACCGTGAGGAATTTTTAACCAAGTTTGCTAAAGCTTGTTCTGCTGGATTTGATCCTGACAAAGATTTAGAAAAAGTGGGTATTGCCAACCAAACAACCATGCTCAAAGGTGACACCGAAAAAATTGGTAAACTCTTTGAGAAAACCATGATGCAGAAATATGGACCCGCTGCATTAAATCAACATTTCCAAAGTTTCAACACCATCTGCGACGCTACCCAAGAAAGACAAGATGCCATGTTGGAATTAGTCGAACACAATTTAGATTTAATAGTAGTAATTGGTGGATTTAATTCCTCGAATACTACACAATTACAACAGATAGCTTTTGACCGCAATATTCCTTCCTATCACATTGATAGCGTTGAGCGTATTCTCTCAGCTAACGCCATCGAACATCGGCAATTAACTGGAGAATTGACAATAGCAGAAAACTGGCTACCGGAAGGAGAAATAGTTGTTGGTGTCACCTCTGGAGCTTCTACACCTGATAAAGTTGTAGAAGATATCATTGAGAAAATTTTTGCTTTAAAAGCAAACTGGTAAGTAGATCAACATCATTAAACATAAAATGTTGAAAAGCTAGATACCCTACTTCTGTCAGAAGTCGGGTATCTGGATATTACGCTAGTTTCCAATCACCAATCACCAATCACCAATCACCAATCACCAATCACCGATCATCAATCACCAGCTATTTGGCATTTTGGCAATCATCCACTAATGTAACCTGATATATTACAGAAATTACCAAGATGTTTTTAATTATTATACCGTGGACGGGTTAAAACCCGTCTCTTTTGTCATTGTAATATTTGCCATTTTGGCAGAAACTGAAAAATTAATTGTGCTATATTGATCAAAATTGCAGAGATTAATCTATGAATCAAACAATTTACACGGTTTAAATTACCGTTTTTATTGTTGATGTCATTGACAATCCTGACAACCTATTGAATGTTATTTCTACTATTTTTTTATATTCCAAGGTGTATTGCCACTTTCAAGCTATTAGTGCGGACGGGATAACCCCCGTCCTTTTTTATTTGGGGTAATAACTGAATTTTTGGCAACCGGATCATCTATTATCAGTTTTTCGCATATTTGCATACATCCTCTGGGAAGATGCAGCCACAAAACCAGACAGGTTAAATTACTTTGGGATGTTGTTATGCACTGGATTTATAGCGAGGTTTGGTTAACCACCAAACCTTTTTTGTGTGTCAACATTAAGACCCACATTCCGCACTTCAAAAAGTAGTATGATTTAACTACAGTGATGGTCAATTAAAACTTATGATTTTAACAATTACGTATCAAGTACAAAGGGGAGACATATCACTTAATACTCATAGGAATAGGAAAAATTAACCAACTTATATCTAAAGTATTAAAATATCTAAAGTATTAAAATATCTAAAGTATTAAAAACCAATGACTGATGATTACTCTCCTGCTTACCGATGGGAAATTTTCCACTACACCCCGTTTTATGGTAAAAATTAAATTGACAACAAAAAACATCAATATTAATCATGAGTCTAATTTGGCAAGTTGATTTTTATCGCAGTCCCCAAAAAGATACAGCAGGACAGATATTATGGGATTTATTGATTTGTGATCCAAGTCGTCACTTTGAATATATCGCTACCTGTCCCCAGTCACAAGCAAATTCAAATTGGTTAACAGAACATTTTAAACTAGCAGCTAAGGAAAAATTACCTGATATTATTCAAGTTTTTCGTCCTCAAGCTTTAAGTTTAATTACAGCAGCAGCGAATAATTTAGAAATTGAAATTGAAATTGAAGCTACCCGTCGCACTCAAGCGTTAAAACAATGGTTGCAAGAAAAGCAATATTCCTTAGTTATTGATAAACCACCACCAACACCATTACCAGAAAATCTCTGGGGTGAAGAATGGCGTTTTGCAAATATTCAAGCTGGTGATATTATTGATGAATTTGCAGATCGTCCCATTCCTGTTTTACAAATACCAGAATTTCTACAACCAATTAATTTAGGTTTAGCTTCAACTGTTCCTATTCCCGGTGTGATAATTTATGGTGGTAGACAATCTCTGCGTTTTGCAAGATGGTTACAAGAAACTAACCCTGTGAGTTTAAATTATATTCCTGGTTCACCTGATGGGTTAATTTTAGAAGCAGGTTTAGCAGATAGATGGATTTTAGCAACTTTTGAAGATGCAGAAGTTACAGCAGCAGCAAAAGTTTATGAACAACGCAAACAATTAAGTAAAGGTTTGCATTTTTTATTGGTACAACCTGATGATTCAGGGATGACTTTTAGTGGTTTTTGGTTGTTAAAAGAGGAACAGTAAAATTATTTGTAATGCAAGTCAATATTCTGACTCCTGACTCCTAAATTCTGAAATTATTTCCTCAATTCGTGCATACTTCTGACAATTTTGGTAACTATATTTCTAGGTGCAAATCTCACGGATCTAGCTAATATTTGATTTCTAATTCCGGGAATAGCAATAGTTTTATTTGCCATTAAACTATCATAACCAATTTTAGCCACAGTTTCAGTTGTCATCATTCTATTAACATGAGAAATTTTTGATTCTTCCATTGCTGCGGATTTTTGAAATTGACAAATGTTTATAAAACATGAAATACTAATTATTGTTTTCATTAATTGTTTAATTAAATACAGATATGCAAGCAAGTTTTTTAAGTGCAGTTGTTCTACCTCTATCCTTAGCGATCATTATGTTAGGGATGGGATTATCTCTTGTCCCTGAAGATTTCCAACGAGTAACAAAATATCCCAAAGCAGTCGCTATTGGTTTGTTCAGTCAATTAATTTTGTTACCTATTATTGGTTTTATCATTGCTAAAGTTGTACCGATGCAACCTGTAATTGCAATGGGGTTAATGATAGTTGCATTGTGTCCAGGGGGAGTATCATCAAATATTATTACGTTTCTTGCTAAAGGTGATGTTGCACTTTCTGTCACTCTCACTGCTTTTAGTAGTTTAATTACAGTGTTTACAATTCCCATTTTTGGCAACCTTGCATATCAACATTTTATAGGTGAAAGTGCTACCATTGCTTTACCTATTTTACCGACAATCTTACAAATTTTTATCATGACTATTGTTCCTATTTCTATGGGAATGATAGTGAGAAAATTGTTTCCTCAATTTGCAATTTCTTTGGAAAAAGTAACCAACCGTCTTGCAGGAGGATTATTAGCTTTAATTATTCTTTTGTTAGTTATTCGTGAGTGGGAAAAACTACCTGGTTTTATTGTTCAAGTCGGTGTTGCTGTTGTTTTGTTGAATACTATTTCTATGTTTTTGGGGTTTTATGTGAGCAAACTTTTAAATCTAAAACCTGCTCAACAAATCTGTATAGCGATTGAAGTCGGTCTACAAAATGGTACACTGGCTATAGCTATTACTGCGGGGATTCTGAATAATCCTGATATGGCCATACCGGCAGCAGTTTACGCTTTATATATGTATGTTACAGGTTTTCTGGCTATTTTGTATGGGAGAAAGTTAGCTGCAAATCAATGAATTTCCTATAAATCTTACTTTCTCTTTGCGCCTTTGCGCCTTTGCGTGAGACAATCATTTATAATGTCTGATAACTTCAGCAACAGACCAAGCTTGAGCGATCGCACCTCTAGGAGTATGGGGTGCATCACCATCAAAAATTTCCGAAATTGAACCTAAACAACCATTAGATGAAAAATGATCTAACAACGGTTTCCAGTCAAAAGGTAAGGATGTTTCAGGATAAAAACGCTCCCAAGCTCGAATATAAGCACCGATCAACCAAGTCCAAACCGTACCTTGATGATAAGCGCGATCGCGTTTTTGCGGACTTCCTTCACATTTTCCCTGATATTCTGGATCACTAGGATCAAGACTGCGTAAACCATAGGGAGTTAATAACCGCGAAGTTGCTAAGTCTAAAACTTTTTGTCCTTGCTGTTGGGAAAAAGCACAATGATGTAAAGATAAAGCTAAAATAGCATTGGGGCGAATTTGGGAATTACGACTATCCTCTAAATCAATGAGATCATATAAATAACCTAACTGGGGATGCCAAAATTTTTGTAAGGATATTTTTACCAGTTCTGCTTGTTGTTGATAACGTTGTTTTTGATTGATTAAACGACTAGAATGATCTATATATTCATGACTTAAATGTTCTGACCATTTACTTAACCAACATAAAGCAGAATACCATAAAGCATTAATTTCCACTGCTTTACCGCAACGTGGTGTTACAGGTATTCCTTCTACCAGTGCATCCATCCAAGTTAACGCTACATCTTGAGCATCCCAAGACACTAAACCATCAATAGCATCAACTTGAATATTATAACGAGTACCGCTAACAAAAGCTTTATGAATTTGCTGCACAATAGGAAATTGTTCTAACAAAAATTGCCAATCTTGAGTAGTTTCTAAATAAAGTCCTAAAATTTCAATCCACCATAAAGCAGCATCAATACTATTATAAAATGGTTCGTTATCTACATCAGGAAAAGTATTCGGTATGAGTCCATGACGACAGTAACTCCCAAAGGTTTTTAACAGTCCTTTAGCAATTTCAAAACGTCCTGTTACTAATGTTAATCCTGGTAAAGCAATTAATGTATCTCTTCCCCAATCATTAAACCAATGATATCCTGCAATTACCGTAGGACTGGCTATGGAATCACGATAAACTATAAATTGATCACTGGCTTTGAGTAGTTGTTTTTGAATAGGTGATAGGTGACAGGTAACAGGTGACAGTAAAGAAGAAAGTGTTAAGGAAGAATTTTCACCCCATTTTCCCGTCTCCTCATTTCCCCACCCAAAAATCTGCGCTATTCTTGCTTGTTCTGTTACTACTGCTTCTGTAAAACTATCAGGTGAAAAATTTTCTTGGGAGTCGGGGAAACCTACTTTAGCTTCTAGGGTGACTGTATCTCCTGGTTGCAAGTTTACGGTTAAATAACCAGGACTATATAAATCTTGGCGATCGCCTAATCCTCTTTTTGTTTCTGCTGGTAAACTATAATTCCAATACCATAACCCATCTACTTGATATTTTCCCTGGGTCCATCGTAAATGCCAAGGTGTACCAAAGTTACCACCAAAGTTATCCCAGTTATTCATTTGTAAACACAGTATATTTTGATGGAGTAATTGGGAAAACTCGATTTTTTTGTTACCTATTTGTTGATGGTGAAAATTGCGATCGCCTATAAACAACCTTAACCTTAAAATCCCTTCCTCTTTCCCCTCATACCGATATTCAATCAAAACTCTTTGAGAATTGGATAATTGGGAAAAATCTTCTCCCCCTGCTCCCTGCTCCCTGCTCCCCTGCTTTTCCCAAGACCCATTTGGCATTACCAACCGCCTAGATAACTGCCAATTATCCCCACTCCAAACCCATTTGGGAACTGGGTTATGATCAAACTGTTGTAAAAATTTATATCCTGTTGGTTCAATTTTACCCGTACCCCAAAGATTTGTTCCCAGTTCTATAACTTTTCCTGGGATTTCTAAACTTGCTTCTAAATGGGAAAGTAGTAATTTTCTGCCTGAAGGTGGATTTGTAGCTGCAAATAACCAACCATGATAAGTCCGTGTATGCACATCCGCATCTGTACCACTGGCAAAACCACCTAAGCCATTAGTTAGTAACCATTCTCTTGTATCTAAATCAAACATTGGCTTTTAAATTGGTAGCGGGTAATGGGTAGTTGGTAATTGGTAATGGGTCATTGGTAAAAACTCTTAACTATCAACTATCAACTATCAACTGTTCTCAAAATCGTAATGACTATGATATAGTCGTAACAGATTGTAACTAAACTGTGATGAGCGTGGAGGAATGGTTGATCTAACCCAGATACCCACGCCAAAAAATGGATATAAAACTCAAGGAGAACTAGGTTAAATGTCACTCAATAATGGATGTCTTCGTGTTGGTCAACAGGCTCCCGATTTTACAGCAACAGCTGTAGCAGATCAAGAATTTAAGACCATCAAACTTTCTGACTATCGCGGCAAGTATGTAGTCCTGTTTTTCTACCCCTTAGACTTTACCTTTGTTTGCCCCACCGAGATCACAGCATTCAGCGATCGCTACGAAGAATTCAAGAATCTTAATACAGAAATCTTAGGTGTTTCTGTAGATAGTGAATTTTCTCACCTCGCTTGGATTCAAACAGATCGTAAATCTGGGGGTGTGGGTGACTTAAATTATCCCCTAGTTTCCGACATCAAGAAAGAAATTAGTGCAGACTATAACGTTCTCGATCCAGCAGCTGGTATTGCTTTGCGTGGTTTGTTTATCATTGATAAAGATGGTGTAATTCAACATTCTACCATTAATAACTTAGCATTTGGTCGCAGTGTAGATGAAACATTGCGTACATTACAGGCTATTCAGCACGTTCAATCTCACCCAGACGAAGTTTGTCCTGCTGGTTGGCAACCCGGAGAAAAAACAATGATTCCCGATCCTGTGAAGTCTAAAGTTTACTTCGCAGCAGTGTAGGTGATTGGGGACTGGTGATTGGTGATTGGTGAAGAAAATTTTAGATTTTAGATTTTAGATTTTAGATTGGAGTTCATCAAATACAATCCAAAATCCAAAATCCAAAATCCAAAATTGAATTACCCATTACCCATTACCAATTCTTAATTTTTAACTTTTAACTTTTAACTTTTAATTATTTATGTTGACATCTACAGATTTTACAGGTTTATTGAACGAGCGATTTTTCCGCAATTTGTTACCCAAACCAGCACTCGATGATTTAAGATTGGGAATATTAACACCTGACTTTAAATTAACAGATGTTACCAATAATCGCACAATCAAATTATCAGATTATCGTGGTCAACAGCCTGTTATTTTAGCATTTACAAGAATTTTTACAGAAAAACAATATTGTCCTTTTTGTTATCCTCATATTAAAGCATTAAATGAAAATTATGAGGAATTTACAAAACGGGGTATAGAAATTTTAATGATCACCAGCACAGATAAACACCAAAGTCAAGCAGTAGTAAGAGACTTAGGATTAAAAATGCCCTTATTAATAAATCCTAGTTGTCATATTTTTAGAACATATCACACAGGGCAAGCATTAGGAGCGCCCTTACCAGCGCAGTTTGTATTAGATAAAGATGGGAAATTAAGTTACAGACATCTATTTTCTTTTTTAGAACATAATGCCAGTATCGAGAAATTACTAACACAATTTAATGATAGGAGTCAGAATGACTCCTAACTCCTTACAACTTCACCTGTGCTAAATGACTGCGGGGGTTGTAGGTACGAATAGAGCGGAGTTTTTCATAATATTCTCGCTCCTGTGGGGTGAGGTCTTTGGGGGGTGCGATCGCCACTTTCACAAATTGATCACCGCGTCCACCTTTAGCCAAAGGCCAACCCTTACCACGTAACCGCAGAGACTGACCAGAACGCACCCCTGCTGGTAACTTAACATTCACACTACCATCAGGAGTAGGAACATCAATAGAAGCACCTAAAGCAGCTTCATCAGGAGTTATCGGTACTTCACAAAGAAGATGATCACCTTCAAATTGGAAAAAAGAATGGGGTTGCAGTTCCACCTTTAAATATAAATCTCCCCGTTGTTGAGTGCTATGGTTAACTTGACCTTTACCCCGCACCCGCAAGCGAGTACCGGTTTTTGCACCTGCGGGAATACGAACATCTATAGTTTCATTACCTAGACTAAACCGTTTTTGCACTCCTGCGAATCCTTCAGCAAAAGTGAGACTAATCGTATATTCACTATCTTGGGCAGCAGCACCGCCCATATCTTGAAAACCAAAATCATTAAAACCGCCAAAACCTGTACCTGGTTTACCTGTAGAGGTACGATAGGAATAACTTTGTTTGTTGGTGCGTGGTCCTGCACCACCAAATAAATCATTAATGAAATCATTAAAACTGCCGTATTGACCAAAGTCAAAACCGCTCATATCTACCCCTGATCCACCAGGGAAACCACCTTCTCCTACCTGCCGCCAATATTGACCGTATTGATCATATTTTTTGCGTTTATCAGGGTCAGAGAGAACTTCGTAAGCTTCGTTAACTTCTTTAAATTTTGCTTCTGCTTGTTTATTACCGGGGTTAACGTCGGGATGGTATTTGCGGGCTAATTTACGAAAAGCTTGTTTAATTTCTTCTGGAGTGGCAGTTTTAGTAATTCCTAAAATTGAGTAATAGTCTTTAAAATCGGTTGCAGCCATCTACCAGCCTCCTGTAAAAATTTAGGTAAAGTTAAGTTATGTTTTTTTCTAAGATGTTGAGATTTACTGTTTGCCTGGTCTAATGCCCGGAAACAGGATGATGATCCTAAATTAGCAAAGAATAGCAAAAATCCAGTGTGGTTGTCGCTCATAGTGCCAGCGCAATTACCGTACTCTTGAGGAGGCAGGAGGAGAAAATTTTAGATTTTAGATTTTAGATTTTAGATTGGAGATGACAAAAATAATCCAAAATCAAAAATCAAAAATCCAAAATTGTATCACCAATCACCCCACCTTACTTATAAATTATGTCGTCTAGTCCTTCATCTAAGCTGGGGGGAGCATCCCAAAGTTGGCGGTGCATTCGCAAAATAACGTCTTCTGGAACTTGGCGATCGCGTTTTTTATTGCGTGTTAAACATAACCAAACGGGAGTTCTTACCCATATACCAGTAATGTGAGTAAAACCAGTGTGACGGGCTAATTCTATAACTTCCCGGCGATTTCTTCTTTGGGCGTTAGTAGCATCAAAAATGGTGGGTATATTGGCAATAGTGGCTTGTTGAAACTGTCTTTCAACTTCTTGCCAAATCAAAAACCAAGGACCTTGAGTGGCTTGAGAACCAAAAAGCTGCCCCCGGATAGCATCTGTAGAAATGAGTTGCATCTGAGGGCATTCTGTTAGTAATTGTGCAGCCAATGTTGATTTACCGCTACCAGGAACACCAATTAGTAAAAGTAGTTTAGTCATTGGGAATAGGGAAGATGGGGAGATGGGGAGATGGGGAGAAATTAAATTATTTGTATTTTCCCAATCACCAATCACCAATCACCAATCACCAATCACCAATCACCAATCACCAATCACCAGACTAAATAACTGTTCCATCAGGAATCACGGCATTTTTGAGAACAACTACAATCCCACTACGGATATAAAATCCTTGTTTTTCCCGTTCAGCTTCTTGGACGTTATCCTTGTTGATAATTTTCACATTATGACCAATGCGGGCATTTTTATCAATGATGGCTCGGCGAATAATGGTATCTGTACCAATACCAACGGGAATATCACCTTGTTCTATACTACATTGACGTTCTACCGATGGTTGGTAATAGTCTGAACCCATAATCAGGGTTTCTTCAATTACAGAACCTGATTCAATCCGCGATCGCACTCCCAAAACTGAATGTTGAATCCGGCAGTCTTTCAAAATACAACCTTCACCAATCATTGATTCTGTAATATTGCAATTCAATAATTTAGAAGGTGGTAAGTAACGAGCGCGGGTGTAAATTGGTGCTGCTTCATCGTAGAAGCTAAAGGGTGGAAGAGGCTGCTTAGTCAGGGCTAAATTGGCGTTGTAAAATGCTTCTATTGTTCCGATGTCTTCCCAGTAATCATCAAATAAGTATGCCTGAACATTATGATCTTTAGCGGCATCAGGAATAATTTCTTTACCGAAATCAGTCCGTTCTAAAGATTCTTTCAGCAGTTTGATTAAAACATCTTTTTTGAACACATATATGCCCATTGAGGCGATATATGGTTGTAATTCAGCTTGTTCTTTGGTTAACCCCAGGATGGTTGTATCAACGCGCATTTTGGCTAAAGCGTCACCCTTGGGTTTTTCGCTAAAGTCAATCACCCTACCAGAGTTGTCAATTTTCATTAAACCAAAATCGGAGGCGCGGCGATCGTCTATGGGAATCACAGAAAGGGTAATATCAGCGTTGGTTTCCCGATGACGCTGGATAAACTGACGGTAATCCATGCGGTAAAGGTGATCACCAGACAGGATCAGAAATTCGTCTACATCCCATTCCTGTAACATCCAGAGATACTGACGTACAGCATCGGCTGTACCTTGGAACCAGTTGGGGTTTTCTGGAGTTTGTTGTGCTGCTAACACTTCTACAAACCCATCACTGAAGCCACCGAAGTTGTAAGCACGGGTAATATGGCGATTTAAAGAGGCTGAGTTAAATTGTGTGAGAACGTAGATTTTATAGATTTCTGAATTTATGCAGTTACTGATTGGGATATCTATTAAGCGATATTTCCCAGCTACGGGTACTGCGGGTTTAGCGCGGAGTTTGGTTAAGGGATACAGTCGTGTACCCGCACCTCCACCAAGAATGATTGCTAAAACTTTTTTCACAAAATTTCTCCAGACTGCCTTTCAACTCTCACCTACAGTTTAGGACTATCAGTGGCAACTGATAAGGGGGGATCAAAGAATCTTGAGGAAGAATTTTTGAGATTGGGTTCAAACCAGTAAAATAGAACTAATGTATTAATAATGGATAGATTTTGTTAATCAGGTAGAAAATCATCACTGATGACTTGTTGTAGATGATATGGGCAAATCACAGGAAAAGATTCTCTTGGTAAACCTGTTTCAGCTTTTGCTTGCTTGACTGCTTGTGTGTAACATTCTGTAAAAATTTCCTCTAGATAGGGTTGGAGACTGGGAGAATCCTGGAGTGATTCTTGTACACGTCTGCGATGTTCAATGATGCTGCTTTCCCAGCTACCGCTTCTCTGGTTCGGTTGAAATTGCCATTTAAGCAAATGCAGCAGAATTACAATCAGATTACTTTTAAGACTTTTGCGTTCACTCCTTCCCATATCAGCGATTTCTTCAATCAGGTTTTCCCAGTCTACATTGGTGTAGTCCTGATTTTGTAATTTAGACAAGGTTGTTTCTATCCATTGCAGGTAGTCGGTTTCATATAGGGTGGGGGAAGGTGTTTTAGGTAAAGACATGGCGATTTCCATAGCTTTTACTTTGAGCTTTTACTTTGATTGTAGTTTTTCTGGGTGGGAATATCGCTCTGCAAACGATGAAGCTGATAATATTGGGTTAATCAACAAGAAAAACTCAATCACAGGTTAATGTTTTCTTGTAGGATAAGAATCAGTATCATTACTAAAGGGATATAATCAACCCTGATTACCTGAATAAATTGTAAGAAATCAAACATTTATGAGATTAGATTTAGTTGAATATTATCAAGATGAAAATAAATGGCGTTTAAAAAATTGCCAACTAGGTGATATAAACTTAATTGTAGGTAAAAACGCCTCTGGAAAATCAAGAATCCTCAGAACTATTAAGTTTATAGCGGATTTTTTAGCTGGTGAAGAAAGACTGAGTAGGCTGGATGGTAGGTTAAGAGAGTGGAAGCTAACCTTTGATATTAATCACACAGATGAGAAAAAAGTCTACATCTTAAAAGCTGAGAATGGACAAGTAATTAAAGAGAGTTACACGATAGGAGCTAAATCTTACCTGAATAGAGATGAATCAGGAAAAGGTAAAATTCAGGCTGTACAATTAGATCAGGAAATTGATTTTCAAACACCGCCTAGTGAAGTTGCTGCTTTTAATCGTAGAGATTCTATTCAACATCCTTTTTTCGAGGAAATTTACAATTGGGCAAACTCATTGAGATATTACGAATTTGGAACGGATTTAGGTAGAAAAAGTCTGCTTGAAATTAATAATGAAAGTTTTTCTTTACTCAAAGGAAATATAGACTTCAAAAATAAAGACAATGTAATTGCTATCTTTAAAAGAGGAGAGGAAGAGCTAGGAGAAAGTTTTATTACATCTATAAAATCCGATATGTTATATCTAGGTTACAAAATAAATGAATTGGGATTGAAAACTCCATCAACTTCGATTTTTAAAGGAGATAAACTATCTTTGCCAGACGGAAAATATCAATATCTTTATGTTCAGGAAAGTGATTTAAAAAATCAAACTGAACAATCAATTATGTCTCAAGGTATGTTTAGAGCATTATCTCTCATAATTCAAGTAAACTATTCACTCTTAGCTAAAAAACCTAGTTGTATTTTAATAGATGATATTGGTGAAGGACTCGATTTTGAAAGAGCATCAGCGATGATTAAGTTACTTGTTAGTAAAGCTGAAGCAGAAAAAGGATTAGTTCAGTTAATTATGACCACGAATGATCGATTTATTATGAATGGTGTTCCTTTAGAATATTGGTCAGTTATTGAGAGACAACCAGGATTAGCCAAACTTCATAATATACATAATTCAAAAGAAATATTTGATGATTTTAAATTCACTGGTTTAAATAATTTTGATTTCTTTGCAACCCAATTCTATCTAGAGGGATTTGGTAATGAGGAGAATATAGAACAGTGAAAAAATTAGCTATTTTTGTGGAGGGGAAAACTGAACAAATTTTTGTCAAAAAGTTATTAACAGAAATTGCTGGTAAATTACATATATCCATAGAAATTAAATCTAGGGAAAAAAGCAACTCTGCTCAAGTAATAATGAAAGATCCTGTTACTTCTGCAACAAAATTTTATGTTTTAATTTATAACTCTTGTCGTGATGAAAGTGTCGTTTCCGACATGAGAGACCAATATAATTTTCTTACTACTGCTGGTTATGAGAGAGTAATAGGATTAAGAGATGTTTACCCCATACCCATAGCTGAAAAATTCAAACTGCAAAGAGGTTTGAATTATTCTTTACCCAAAGGTTCAATTACTGTAAATATAGTGCTTGCTGTGATGGAAATAGAAGCATGGTTTTTAGCAGAATATAATCATTTTATTAAAATAGATTCCAGCTTAACACCTGATAGAATTGAGGAACTTTTTGGTTTTAATCCTCAAACCGATGATATGGAAGCACGACTTAAACCTTCAGATGACATCAAACAAATTTATAATCATGTCGGCAAAGGTTACAATAAGAGTGAAAAACAACTGAATAGACTAGCAGCTAATTTAGATTATGAATTTATATATATTAAACTTGTCAATTGTGTTCCTAGTTTGGGAGAATTTATTAGATATATCGACAATTTCATAATTTATTAGTAGATATGCAAATTCACACACCAGACTGGGTAAAACACGCGGTTTTTTACCAAATCTTCCCCGATAGATTCGCTAAAAGTACACAACCCCGGAAACGTTTATTAAATGATCCAAAATGGGAAGATTGGGATGCTTTCCCCACACTCCAAGGTTATAAAGGTGGGGATTTATGGGGGATTTTAGAACAATTAGATTATATTCAAAGTTTAGGCGTTAACGCTATTTACTTTACTCCCATTTTTCAATCTGCTTGTAATCACCGTTATCACACCCATGATTATTATCAAGTTGATCCTTTATTGGGAGGAAATGCAGCATTTAAAGAATTGCTAGATGCAGCACATCAACGTAATATTAAAATTGTGTTGGATGGGGTTTTTAATCATGCGAGTCGGGGGATTTTCTTTTTTCACGACATATTAGAAAATGGACCTCATTCACCTTGGGTAGATTGGTTTAAAATTCAAGGTTGGCCACTTGCACCTTATACGGGTGATGCACCTGCAAATTATGAAAGTTGGGCGGGTATTCGTTCTTTACCAGTGTTTAATCATGATAACCCAGAAGTGCGGGAATATATTATGGAAATTGCCGAATATTGGATTAAATTTGGTATTGATGGATGGCGTTTAGATGTACCTTTTGAAATAAAAACTCCTGGTTTTTGGCAAGAATTTAGAAGTAGAGTAAAAGCCATAAATCCCGATGCTTATATTGTCGGAGAAGTGTGGACAGATTCCCGTCAGTGGTTGGATGGAAGGCAATTTGATGGGGTAATGAATTATTTATTTACAGGTCCAACTATTGCTTTTACTGCGGGAAACCGTGTAGATTTAGAAATGGTAAAGGGACGTGATTATCAACCTTTTCCACCTTTATTTGCTGCTGAATATGCGGAGAAAATAGAGGACTTATTGACACTTTATCCTTGGGAAATTCAACTTACACAACTGAATTTATTAGCAAGTCATGATACAGCGAGATTAATAACTATTGCAGGTGGTGATGTTGCATCTTTAGAATTAGCAACTTTGTTATTATTGACTTTTCCGGGAGCGCCTAGTATATATTATGGTGATGAAGTGGGTTTACCAGGTGCTTTAGATCCTGATTGTCGTCGTGGTTTTCCTTTAGAAGCTAATTGGAATTTGCAAATTTTGAAAACCCATAAACAATTAATTTCTTTACGTAATCAATATCAAGCTTTGAGGGTGGGAAGTTATCAAGTTATTTATGCGGAAAGTACGCTGTATGTGTTTATAAGAATTTGGGAAAATGAGGAGTTAATGATTGCAGTAAATGTGGGTGAGGAGTCGGTTACAGTGAGTTTTGATGGTGGGAAATTAGAAAATAAATTGCAAAATTTATTGTTTGGAAATGGGGAAATAAAGTGGAATAATCAGAGTGTTGATTTGAATGTTCCTGCGCGTAGCGGGTGTATTTTTGGTTAGGAATTGAGATCCCCCCTAACCTCACAAGGGTAGGTATTTTACATTGTCGTCAGGGCAAGACTTGGTGGACAAGGTGGACAAGGTGGACAAGGTGACAAGGGAGGAAAACAGTACAAAGTCTGTATTTTTAGTCACAAAAATAGTCCGTCAAAAAACCATTGTCCGTATAAAATCTTCCTTGTCTTCCTGGTCTTGCCTTCACAGATCATATTAAAAACCTACCCCTGTGAGGGGGGGTAGAGAGACAAAAAATCATCTGCACATAGGTATTCACCCTCAAACTCTTTATTCATCGTGGTTTTCAGTTTATTCAGCAACCCCTATTTAGGGGTGCGATCGCGGCAGAAAATGTGTTTTTATTGAGAATTAGGTAATTTAATTGAGAATTAAAACCCGATCTCACAAAATCGCTTCGCTCCCCCTGTCACCTATCACCTATTCCTTATTCCCTAAATTTTGTACTGCTTGGCGAAAACCTAAGACGACTAAAATATTAGCGAGGGTTAAAAATACTTCAGCGCCTCCATGTAACCAGTCTATATTGGCTAAAGCTTCTCCATAAGCAACTTTGGCATAGATGCCGGCGGGAATGGTAATACCGACAAATACTAAAGTACCGTAAAATCCATATAGGGCTAAACGTGGCATTTGCGGACTACGGCTAATAAACCACAAGAAACCCAAATAGGGAAACAAGGAAAGGGCAAAGAGGGTTTCTTTTGATATCATGGTTCTGATTTGATGGTTTTTGCTTCAATTTTGGTTGCAGACTTGGTAGAACGCCAAATCCACACTGCTGCCGCCCAAAGGGTAAAATTACCCACTAATGTCATGGTAGCTTGGAGGGTGACTAACCATTCTAGGGATTCGGGGTTGTCGAAATAATGCCAAGTGCAAGCACACATAGCACTGATTAAAGCTGGTAACATGGCAAAGGACAATCCCCACCAACTACGGTTTTTTGTCAGTTCACCGTATCTCCAGATTAACCAAATAGCGGCTATCCATTCAATAACACTAGAAACGTGAATAATCCAGGTGGGAATCGAAAGGGCGTGCATAATAGTCAGTAATCAGTTATTAGTTGTCTATTAGTTGTCAGTTGTAGATAACCACTTAAAAAATTGGTAATCCAAAATCTAAAATATCAGGACTTACGTAGAATACCTCACAAACCCTCTTTCCTTTGTGTCCTTTGCGTCCTTTGCGGTTTATTTTTCCATGATTACGGCCTAAGTCCAACATCTAACATCCAAAATCCAAAATCCAAAATCCAAAATTATTGAAGATGCGTGTTTTATTATCTGGGTATTACGGCAAAGGTAATGGTGGTGATGAAGCTTTGTTAGCTACACTTTTGCAAATGTTACCACCTCATGTCACCCCTGTAGTGCTTTCTGGAAATCCTGAAGAAACGAGTCGGCGTTATGGTGTGGAAAGTTACAACCGCATGGCGTTTTTACAGGTAATTCAAGCTTTACGTTCCTGTGATGCGTTCATTTGGGGTGGTGGTAGTTTAATGCAGGATGTGACTAGTACCATTAGCCCTTTTTATTATGGCGGATTAATGGCGATCGCTCAAGTCCTAAAATTAAAAACTATAGCTTGGGGACAGGGAATAGGACCTTTATTGCGTCCGCAAACTCGCTGGTTAGCAAAGCGAAATTTTGCTGGTTGTATTCAAGTCAGTGTACGCGATCGCTCTAGTTCGGCTTTATTATCAAATTGGAATATACCACATATTCTTGCACCTGATCCAGTTTGGGCATTAAAGTCGCAGTCAGTAGCAGAATTAGCAGATTTACCAAAACCAAGAATTGCAGTTACTTTAAGAAATCATCCCCAACTTACAGAAACTAGATTAGCAAATTTAACTCGTGCTTTGGTAGAGTTACAAACAGCTACCCAAGCCTTTATTTTAATATTACCATTTCAAAAAAGCGAAGATTTAGGAATTGCCGAAAAAATTCAACTGCAATTAACAGATAATAGTCAGATTCTTTGTTTAGAAGCACCGGAAATTTTAAAAGGTGCATTTCAGGGTGTAGATATGGTTATTGGAATGCGTCTACATAGTTTAATTATGGCTGCTAGTGAAGGTTGTCGTTGTTTTGCATTGAGTTATGATCCCAAGATAAACAGATTAATGGAAGATTTACAAATACCTGGATGGGATTTAGAAAATATCCCCGATGATGTAGATTTAATTAGTAAAAATTGGTTAGATTTTTATCAAAATGGTAATGCTTTGTCATCGGAGAAAATACAATCTTTGGTAAATGGGGCGTTTTTGCATAGGGATTTATTAAAGGATGCTTTAAAGTAAATTTTCTTAAATAGCATAACCAAATCATACCAAGTTCATTTATTATTGAGATCCGAGTTGATATATATTCCCAGAGATATCCCCAGAGATAATTATGACAGCGATCACCGTCAACTTAAATCCTATTATCCAACTCACAGACCATCAATTTTATCAATTGTGTCGAGAAAATCCTGAAGTTAAATTTGAAAGAAATGCAAAAGGAGAAATACAGATTATGTCACCCACAGGAGGAGGAACGGGAAAACGTAATGTTGAAATTTCGGCAGATTTTGTTTTTTGGAATCGTCAAAATAAACTAGGAGTTTGTTTTGATTCTTCCACCTGTTTTAAACTTCCCAATGGTGCAAACCGTTCTCCTGATGTAGCTTGGATAAAAAAAGAAAGATGGGATGCACTCACACTGGAAGAACAGGAAAAGTTTCCACCAATCGCACCCGATTTTGTTTTAGAGTTAATGTCACCCAGTGATAGTTTAGAAGAAACTCAGGAAAAAATGCGGGAGTATATCAATAATGAAGTAAGATTAGGTTGGTTGATTAATCGTAAAATGCGTCAAGTGGAAATTTATCGTCTTGGTAAACCAGTGGAAGTATTAGAATTTCCTCAAGAATTATCAGGTGAAGATGTTTTACCGGGGTTTGTTTTGAATTTGCAAATAGTTTGGGGATAAACTAGGTGACAGATACTAGAGAAGAAAGCAGGGTAACACAAAACCCTCTTAAAGAAAAAATCGTTCCTATCCAACTCTTGAAACTGTCACCGTGGCGTAGCACCTGTCACCTGTCACCTGTCACCTAGCTTTCACAGATAACTTTTTCAGCAAACCCTAAATAGAAATGCTAATGCCATGCTCAATACAACGGTAACACATCAAACATTATGTTACTACTGACAGGAAATTAAGATAAACTAACAATTCCTGACCATTGCACCTTTTTCTCCTTTTCTCGACGATAAGAAAAGAAGTGTTCAGGAGATTGATAGGTACAGTAAGGAGCGATCGCAATTTGTTCTCCACTAAACCCCAACTGCTCTAACTGCAAAGCATTAACACGACGCACATCTAAACGCACCTTTCCCGGTTCTGCATCCGGTAATAAAGGTGAATCAGGTAAATCGTGTAAAGCAGCAACTATTTTTTCTGGGTCATTATGTGGTATAATAGTGCTTCCAATTTCCGCAGCCACTTCCACGGAAACTTGGTAAACTTCACCTGCGATCGCAGGACCCATAGCAATGCGTAAATCTTCCAGTTTGCTACCTTGAGATTGCATCTTTTTAATGGCTTGGGGAACAATCTGCGCTGCTGTACCCCGCCAACCCGCGTGTAAAGCCGCTACCTGTCCGATTTTGACATCCCCAATCAGCACCGGTGTACAATCAGCAGAAGCCACCCAAACAGCCTGTAAAGGTTTTTCACTGATTAAACCATCTGCTAACGCCAACTCATCATTGCTGTTGTTTAAATGTTCATCTACCTCTTGGGGAGTCAAAACAGTATTACCGTGAACTTGTTTTAAACGATAAGCAGCAGCTTCTGGTTGCAGTACCTGTGTTAACTCCTGCGGTGGACGTGGCCAAAACTGCTGGGTAAAAAAACCATGAGGCCAAGGTGTCAAAAGATTACAAGTCAGGTAAGGTAGACCTTCCCAATTGTGCCAGTGCCAAGTGTGCATTTTCAAACAAACCCAAACAAAAAATACAAAACCGCCAATCAATGCTAACTTGATCAACGGGATTTAGGGGAATAACTGTGGAATTTGATCGGCAACTTTTAGAAAATTTCTTACACTTAGGGCGTAAGCAACCATGTATACCATTTTCTCTACACATTTTTGACAGTCTCCCGTCAACTAATCAAATGGTATGGGACTTGATCGCCCAAGGAGCAAAACCAGGATCTGTAGTGATTGCCACCCAACAAACCGCAGGTAGGGGACAATGGGGAAGACAATGGTTATCTCCTGCGGGTGGTTTATACCTTTCAATGGCGATCGCTCCTCAACTAGAAGTCACCAATAGCTATCAACTAACCTTAGCTAGTGCTTGGGGAATTGCTTCACACTTACGAAAGTGTGGCATAACAGTAGGAATAAAATGGCCGAATGATTTAGTATTAAATCGTCGCAAACTAGGCGGTATTTTAACAGAAACCAGGGTTTTTCAAGGGCATATTACCCAAGCTGTGATTGGTGTTGGTATAAACTGGGCTAACCCAGTACCAGAAACTGGCATCAACTTAAAATCCTGGCAAACTACCCAGAATGATCAAGCTATTTCTGGGCTAGAAATGCTCACTGCTCAAGTTTTACTGGGAATACAGTCCGGTCTAGAGTGTCTAAACAACGAAGGAATAAGCATACTACTGTCTCGGTATCTGCATTTACTGACAAACATTGGTGATCATGTGTATGTCAATAATCTCTTAGGCACTGTAGTTGGGGTGACACCCGAAGGAAATCTCCGCTTACAAATGGCTGAATATAATAGGACAGAACTGATAAAAGCAGAAATTTCTGTAGAACCCGGTACAATCAGTTTGGGTTACTCTTAATCTTCGGTGTTAATTTCTGTTTAATTTCTGTTTAACTTTTTAAGCACATCATCTTCTTTAAACTTATTACACACAACTGAGAGAAAAAATGACGCAGCCTCATAAATCTGCCCATAACCGCTTGAATAATAAGCGAACTCAAAGTTTAACAACAAAACGCTTTGCTTCTACATTACCAGCCCAAGCCCTGACTTGGTTGAGTAGTGTTAGCCTGTTAAGTGGTGGTTTTGTGTTGGCTCAAACGGAATCATCAGTAGATAACATTGTTCCCACTATTGAAAGTTCCCAACCGACAGCAGTTGCAGAGACAGGAACAAAAGAAACTGCTGCCCCAGAAGCAGTAAAATCAACACCAGATTTTGCTGAACGCAGAGCCAGACTGAAAAAGAAACTCAACAATAAAGAAGTTTCCCAAACAGCAGAACCGTTGAGACAGTCTCAACCAAAAGCAGAAAATTCTCAACCTGTTGTCATCATTAAAACTTCTCAACCGAAAGCGGAAACGTCACAGGTGAAAAAACCAGAGACTTCTGTTAACTCAGCACCTGAGAAACCCGCAGAAGTAGCTAAACCAGCAAATAATAATGCTGGGGATACTGGCAGCGCCACAGCGAGGAAAACCAAAGATTACAATAACACCCAGATTGACCCCACCGAATACAATGGGACTGCAACTAACAACTATGAACCACCCAGTTCTGTAGTTGTTACAGAAAGGTCTAGCGGTTGTGAAGCAGTTTTTTCTAAAAGAGAAATTGCTGCTGGTGCTTGTGGTAAAAAAGCCACTGATACCCCTACCGTAGCTGATGCACCCAAAAAATCAGCACCTAGTTGGATCAAAAAAAGTGAAACCGCTAGTTTAGAAAAAACACCAAAAACACCGCAAGTAGCGGCTCAGTCTAACTCACAAGCCCGCAATGTAGTGAAAACGGTTGCTACTGCTGTCAATAATAATCAAAGTTGGCGTACTGCCCAAACAAATACTAGCAGTTCTACAAAAACCGCCTATCGTCCGAATCGGTTTATTCCTCAACCCAGCGAGTTTTCCCCAACTACAACCGTCAATGCTACACCCATCGCCCCCAGCTTTGGCAGTTTACCCGCGCCAATGGCAGAGGATAATATAGCACCACGTCCAAGTAATGTATCTTATGATTTTGCCCTGGCAGCGGTTTTACCACAAGTTCCTTACAGTAACACCTTTGCTTATGCTTACCGTGGTGGTAGTTCGGGAGTAGCTTTTCCCTTATCTTTTGCTGCGCCTGTAACTTCTTTATTTGGTTGGCGGATACATCCTATAACTGGCGATCGCCGTTTCCATGCAGGTACAGATATAGGAGCGCCCACAGGTACACCAATTTTAGCAGCAGCTAGAGGTCAAGTAGAAACCGCTGACTGGATTGGTGGTTACGGTTTAACCGTGATTATTAATCACAGTTCTGCCCAACAAACTCTCTACGCTCATATGTCAGACATCTTAGTTCGTCCTGGTCAGTGGGTAGAACCAGGAATGGTGATCGGTCGAGTTGGTAGCACTGGTAACTCTACAGGACCTCACCTGCATTTTGAAGTCCGTCACCTCACACCCAACGGTTGGGTTGCTGTTGACCCCGGTGTGAAGTTACAAGCAGGTTTAAATAACTTGGTGTACAACAACAGAACAGCACAGGCCAGATAGGGGACAGGTGACAGGTGACTAGGGACTGGGTAATCAGTTATATTTTTCCCAATCACCAATCACCAATCACCAATCACCAGTCACCTATAAATACCCGTGTTCTATTAAGAATGCGGGTGTAATGTCCTCTTGATGTGGTGTTTTGCCTGGGGAAATGAATTTTTCCACGTATTTACCCAGGATATCGGCTTCTAAGTTTACCCAACTACCAGAACTTAAACAACTCAGGTTTGTTTCCGAGTATGTGAGGGGAATGACGGCTGCTGTAAACTGTGAGTGTTCAGGTTGATAGGTGGCTACAGTGAGACTGATACCGTTGATGGCGATGCTACCTTTAGGGACGATATAACGAGCGATCGCCTCTGGTACTGCAAAAGTCATTTCCCAAGAGGTCGCTGTCTGTTCCGCTAAAATGAGTTCACCCATCCCATCTACATGACCCATGACAAAATGACCTCCTACCTTACCCCCCACTCGCAGCGACGTTTCTAGGTTGACATATCTGGCTTGGGTTTCTTCTCTCCCTAAAGTGGTACGACGCAGGGTTTCTGGTGAAGCAGTGGCAATAAAACCATCTTTTAAAATTTCTTCCACCGTCAGACATACGCCATCTACTGCTACACTATCGCCATAAGTTAAATCGTGCATAATGGCATCCGAGTGGCTGACAAAAGTAATCTGCCACAAATCGTTAGATAAGGGTTTAATTTTACCTAATCCTTGAATTAATCCTGTAAACATGATTTTTTGCCAAATTAACTTTATTTACAAGTTTGCTAAGAATTGGTAATGGGTAATTGGTAATGGGTAATTGGTAATACAATTTTGGATTTTGGATTGTTTTTGTCAATTCCAATCTAAAATCTAAAATTTTCTTTCCCAGTCACCAGTCACCAGTCCCCAGTCACCAGTCCCCAGTCACCTATTGCTTAATTTTGGCTGAAATCAACTGATAATTCCGAACAAAAACGTAAAACATTTAAAGATAATTTCTGAAGTTTTTTTTGAAGGCTGAACAGTCACACATTAACATCAATCTCAAGGCATACTTGGTTAAGACGATTATGATTTGAGGAGAGCATTTTGACTTACTCTGGTGTTTACTACAAGTTCGGAGTCATCGGGTGGAGATTAATTTTCCGATAAAGCCTTATATACTGCCACATATCGGACAATAATTGCTCGTATTTGGCTATAACTCGCTTCCCAAAAGATAGGCGTTTAAGCTGAAAGAGGGAACACTGCTCTCATTTTGCCAATAAAATCAGGAGTAAAGTCCAGATTATCTGGGTTTTATGTAGCAGTTTAATAGAAGCGATTATAAAGAAGAAAAGCCCTATGTTTACTTCTGTCTTAGAAAAACCCAATCAAGGGTATGTTTTGCCACATAGCACTCAAGCAATACAAGGATTTTAGAGGGTTGGCCAATGATTGAAATGAGAGTCGCTGGTATAGCTTTAGATGCCATAACCCGTAGTCCGATTGTACTCCTGAAAGATAGTTCAGATCGTCGGGCTTTACCAATTTATATCGGTCAGGATCAAGCTAGGGCGATTATGGGTGCTATGGAGCATCAAAAACCCCCTAGACCTTTAACTCATGACTTGATGGTAAATGTTTTGGAAGCATGGAATATGACCTTAGAAAAGGTGATAATTCATTCTTTGCAAAAGGATACATTCTACGCTGCTTTAATTGTGCAGCAAGGAGAGGTAAAAAAAGAAATAGATTCTCGTCCTAGTGATGCGATCGCCATTGCTTTACGGACAAATGCACCGATTTGGGTGATGGAAGAAGTGGTAGCAGATGCTTCTATTCCCGTTGATCGTGATGCGGATGAAGCTGAACAACAAGCTTTCCGGGAATTTGTTTCTAATCTTCGTCCTGAAGATTTAATCAAGCGATTTGGTAACGGTGACGGTTAAATAGGGGACTGGGGACTGGGGACTGGTGACTGGGGAAGAAGCAGGGGAGCAGGGAGCAGGGAGCAGAGGGAAATTATTTGTATTTTCCCAATCACCAATCACCAATCACCAATTACCCATTACCCATTACCCATTACCCATTACCCATTATGCAATATCGACGTTTTGGTAAAACAAATTTAAAATTATCAGTGTTTTCTTTGGGAACAATGCGTTATTTAAATAACGTAGAAACTGCTCATCAAACTATTGAAAAAGCTTTATCTTTAGGTATCAATCACATAGAAACTGCTAGAGGTTATGGTAAAAGTGAGGAGTATTTAGGTACAGCAATAAAAAGCGGTTTATCAGTACCAAGAAATCAATTATATATCACTACTAAAATTCCTCCCTGTGCTGATGCTGACACCATGCATCAGTACATTGATGAATCTTTACAACGTTTAAATTTAGATTATTTAGATTGTTTGGGTATTCATGGTTTAAATACTAAGCAACATTTAGAATGGGTAGAAGCTAAAAATGGCTGTATGCAAGCTGTTCATGAAGCTGTAAATGATGGCAGAGTTAAACATATTGGTTTCTCTACTCATGGTGCTTTAGAGATTATTTTGGCAGCAATTAATACAGATTTATTTGAATTTGTGAATTTGCATTATTATTATTTTTTCCAACGTAATAATTTAGCGATTGAAGCAGCTACAAAAAAAGATATGGGTGTATTTATTATTTCTCCTGCTGATAAAGGAGGAAGACTTTACACACCACCAGACAAATTAAAAGAACTGTGTCAACCTTTCACACCTTTAGAATTAAATTATCGGTTTTTATTGAGTGATTCCAGAATTACAACTTTAAGCGTCGGTGCTGCAACTCCAGAAGAATTAATTGCACCTTTGGCAGTTTCTCATAATATTAATGAGTTAACAACAGAAGAGATAAAAGTTTTTAAAAACTTAGAAAATCAAAAGAATCAAGTTTTAGGAACTGATAAATGTAGTCAATGTTATGCTTGTTTACCTTGTCCTGAAAATATCAATATTCCTGAAGTTTTAAGATTAAGAAATTTGGCAGTTGCTTATGATATGATTGATTATGGAAAATATCGTTATGCAATGTTTGAAAATGCGGGTCATTGGTTTCCCGGAATGAAAGGAAATCGGTGTACAGAATGCGGTGATTGTTTACCGAAATGTCCTGAAAATTTAGATATTCCTGCTTTATTAAATGATACCCATGAAAGATTAAATGGGAAAGGGGGGAGGAGGTTGTGGGGTTAGATATTTTGTCAGAATCAGAATGTCCAGGATTAAAACATTAAATATTTTTTGTCAGAATCAGGATGTCCAGGATTTAAGGATTTTCAGGATGGAGATATTTAATATTTTCAGAATATGATTATATTACTTTCGATATAAAGATTTTAAATGTTTTTTGATAAATACTATATTATTACAATCTCCAAATCATCTTGAACACAATCCCAATAAAAATCCTGAAAATCCTCAAATCCTGGATATCCTGATTCTGACAAAAACCTCATTTACTCAATCGGAAACCCAGGAATAATTTGATCAATATCTTCCATAATACGTAAAGTTTCAGTTAACACAACCACGATTTTTTGATAATGGATAATTTCATCATTTGATAATTTGCGTTTAGCATTTTTTCTATCTTTTAACCATTTATCTAAAACTTGATATCCACCAATTTTAACTTCCCAGATATGTTGAGGAATATCTGTAAAATAATTCTGTTTATTAATATAAACTCTCTGTAATTCTGAATTATAGGTGACTTCAGTAATTTGATGATCTCCTATTTCCTGATATGTTGTAATTAAATTATTCAGAAGATCAGATTTCATTAAATGTAAATTTACTAATGCTTCTCCTTTGTTTGCTAAAGCATTAAATAGATTTTGATTACTTGTCAAAGGAAGACGGGGAAAATCTATTTTGAGAAATTCAGCGTATCTACTGCGATAAGTAGGACTATGAAAAATAGCATAAGCATAGTAAAATATTTGTTCTGGGGTGGGTGTTTTACCAAGTTTATTTTTAATCGCTTCTAAAAATTGAGTAGATAAATTAGGAGTTTTTTCTACAAAAAGATTTGTTTGATCATTATCTGTATTTGGGTATGTATACAGGAGAAATAAATAATTAGTTTCTCTAGTTTTATTAGAAATAGCGCAACATTCTATAATTTGATCAGAAACACTCACTAAACTCCATTCTCCAGATTGAGACTGTTGACGACATAAAATCAAACCAATATTATTTAATTTATTTACATTTTGCATGATTTCATTTCTAGTTAACTCTACGACATCCTGATGATGATAGTAAAACCTTGTATCAAAGGGACGATAGAAACAAGTAGTAAAATAATTCATCCAATCTAGATTACTAGATAATAATTTTCTTTTGATACTAATTTTCCAATCACGAGTATCTCGCAGATCATAAATATTAACTAATTTATCATCTGTTATATCTAAATTTCTAAAATCTTCTATTCTTTTACGTAATTGTTGTAAATCAAAATCTATAACAAAGTGATCTCGATGAGTCTTAACACCTGTTGAATTTACAGGAAAAATATCTGTAACACTCCAACCTTGATTATATTCTGTAGCTAAATCAAAATTTTTCGGTGCAAAAAAATAATTAGGTGCAGTAGGTTTAACCTCTATCCAATTAACATTATCTAAACTTGTAGACTCTAAAAAATTATATTTTTCCTCCCGACATCCCCACAAATCATAATAGAAAACCTGCGCTAACTCCTTCACCCCATCTCTAGACTTATAAGCAGTAGAAAAATAATCAGGTGCGCTTTTTTCCCTAACAGCAATTAAAATCGCTACCCCTTGCTGAATATCAAAAACATTTTCATCAACACCCCCATCTGGTGAGGTTTCTTTTAATAAAGAATTACCATGTAAATCCATTATATATAAAGTATCAAAATATTTCAATAACTCCTCTCTCATTCCTCGATGAATCAAACCATTAATATACGAATGATTAGTAATAAAACCGATAATTCCATAACCTTGAGGAGTTTTTTGAATTTGATATTGTGCAAACCGAATAAATTTAATATAATCATCATCTAAAGGTTGAATATTTTTCTCACCTTCTAATCTCACCCTACCTTTATATAATTCTAAAAGTTCCCCAATATGGGTTAATTCTGTAATTGTTTTTCCAGCTTTACCATTTTTTAAAACTTTATTCCACACTAAACCCGTATATTCAACATCTGCTAAATATTTCTCATCTTGATTTAAAATTCTCTTGCGTTTACTCGCATTCTGTGAACTCACGGAATAGGGAGGATTACCCAATACTACCATAATCGGAATTTCTGTTTTCACATTTGCAGCTTGACTAGATTCTTCCGCGATAATTTGAGTAATACCAGGAATTAAATCACCTTGTTTTATCCCTTCTTCCAAAGCATTAGTTAAATAGATTTTTAACCTTTCATCCGGTGCAAACTCATATTTAAAATCTGCTAATAATAAACCTAATTTTAAATGTGCTATTGTATAAGCAGTCATTAATAATTCAAATCCAAATAAACGATTTAAAACTTCTGCATCTTTTAACCACAGATTCCATCTATCAACACCATATTTAGCAACATTATCACGCATTTGTTTAATGACTGCATATAAAAATGTCCCTGTTCCCGTTGCAGGATCAAGAATTGTTACTCGTCTATTACCTAACCCGTATTCTAAATCAAAAATATTTCTATCAGTTAAAATATCATTAACTGCACGCACAATAAAATTAACTACAGGTTCAGGAGTATAATAAACACCGCGACTTTTTCTTAAAGATGCTTGATAAGCTGCTAAAAATGTTTCATAAAAATGCAAAACCGGATCTTCTGTTCGCGTTTCTCGACCAAAATTTTCTAAAATATTGGTCATATCTATTGTGTTAAATAATTCTATTAAATTTTCAATTGATTTGTGAATTTTACTAACACTATTAGCACCATTAGCATTAATTACTATATCGAAAAACCCTTTTAAAAAAGGTATTCTTTCAGTAATATAAATACTAGCATTGGTGCGGTTAAAAACAAAATCTCCTGGGTTTTGTGCATGATTATTTGCATGATTTATTTTTGCAGTAAATAAACCATAAGCGATAGTTTGGGCGTACATATCCGCAAAACTAGCGTTATCTATATCTAAAAGTAGTAATTTTTTAAATGGTTCTTTTAATTCTTTTAATTCTTTTAATTCGTCCGTAGTTGTTTCAATAATCAAAGATGATGCAATAGCATTTCTGATAGTTTTAGTATAAGTTGCCATTGCTTTAGCCAAATCATAATAGTTATTAATGTCTTTGGCTTTTTGATTAATAAATGACTGTAATAATTCTGTTATCGGTTGTAAATCATCAACCAAAGAAATTTCATTGTCTTTGATATTAGCTAATTTAGCTATTTTTTCACATTCACCATCTACATACCAACGAAAATCCAGATAATTTGTTAATATAAAATTATAACCAATATTAGATTCTAAATAGCGTTTAATTTGTTCAGATTTATCTAACTTACTAATATCAACATTAACATCCTTAGCCTCAATATATCCCACAACCCGATCATTTTTTCTAATAGTCAGGTCAGGAATACCAGCTTGATTACCTTTTTCTTCCACTATAACATTAACACCAATAATCAAACCCTCTATCAGACGTTCCAAACTAGAGTAATGACTACGTTCACCACCATGTTTAATCTTGTCTTGTAAATCTTGGATGTAATTATTAAAATCTGACATAAGTCTCTAAAAACCTCTTACCTTTGTGTACTTTGCGTCCTTTGCGGTTCAATCAAATTAAGCCTGGGATAATTTTCCATTGTTAGATAAAAATCAAATGACACATTTGGCTTATTACCATCTTATAGAATTTCTATAGTCAACCTAATTAATTACTTAATGGGGGAGGAAAACGGATATCTGTGTTAAATTGGTTAATCCTAGAACTTTGATAAATTGGTAAAACACATTCTAAATTTTCATGGGGACGGGGAATAATATGATGGGAAAGTATCTCACCACCATTCACTTTTAAAACTGATTTTAATCCTTCTGTGACTGCCATTTTTACTTCGGCCACATCACCACGAATTAAAATTGTAATTCTGCCTAAATCGGTATTTTCATAACCTACAAATGTGATTCTAGCTGCTTTACACATTGCGTCTGCTGCTTCCACTGCTGCGGGAACACCATATACTTCTATCATGCCTAATGCTAATGTCAATGTTGTTTTCCTCTTATTGTTAGCTCAAATTTTGTTAGCTCAAATTGGCGTAAACCATTAATAAAACCTCAATTCCCAAAGAATTTTCACACTGTCACCTGTCACCTGTTCCCTGTCACCTGTTCCCTGTCACTTACTATAGTTATCTGGAATACCTACAGGTGATAAACCAGCGATCGCTCTTAAATTTTGACACCTAATTAATTCATTAAAATCTAAACCAGAACGCCCTTCAATTTTTGCTACTGTTTCAATGGCAGTTAACAAATGTTGGGCTGCTTCTGCTTCTGAATAACCCCGTCTTTGGGCGATAAAAACGGCTGTTGTATCGGCTTTTAATTGTGATGCTTGGGATTGATTGATGCGCCAGATTCGCACCCCAGCGAAAGCACTTAATCCCCCAGCTATAATTACACCTATCACATCAGACTGAGCAGCTTCCACTACTCCACCCAATAACCCTGCTAAAAACACTCCTTGATAAATGTCTGGTTGTATCCACTTCACCCCTGTTAACCAACTTACCTGATGTAACAGTAGTAAATCTCGCTGTGGTTTTGTCAAGCGTCGCCACAAATCAAAATTAATATATATTGGTCTATCCTGACTCCAGGGTAAGGGAAAAGCGGCATCTATGACCTTGTTTTGCTCTGGTTTACTGACGATTTTCGTCATCATTCGCCCAGAAGCGGGCATGACATCTAACAAACGGCGAATTTCAATATTTGGCTCTATCATTTTCATTATTAGAGATAATATTATTATGTATATTAATTTACTACTAAAACTTTACTGAAAATATTTATATGGACGCTTTTGCTCCCACACCACCAGAATGGACAAATCAAGCAGTTCACGCTTATGAATTTTGCTGTCCCAAATGTCACTCTAGCAGTAGAGAAGCGGTACAAGTTTGGTTAAATCGGCGATCGCCTGTGACAACACCAGAAAATCGTCGCAAATGGCAAGAATTTTACCTGTGTCATTGTGGTTGTGCTTGGTGGGCTTGGAGTAGCGATCGCAAAGCTCCCAACTAATATCAATCACGTCTGTACGGACGTTTGCGAAGTATGCTGGAAGCATCAGCATTGGGCAATCAATGATCAATTTTTGTCTAAGGTTAAGCTGTTGTGCATTTAATTTGTATAAGTGGAACAGGCATCTTGCCTGTTAAACAAGAGTTCAGAATATTAGGATTATACAATTTAGCTGTGTAACAGCTTATTTTCCTGTAAGAGGATGTTTGAAAAGTTTTTAATGTATAAATAAACCCCTCTCCAAACCTCTCCCCGACGCGGGGAGAGGCTTTGAAACCCCCATTCCCTTGTAGGGAAGGGGGGAAGGGGGGTTAGGTTTCTAGAGATTATCGGTTTCATCTAATACTTTTCAAACAACCTCTAAGGGCGAAGCATTCGGACGATCAATTATCAATTTTTATCACAGGCTATTTTCCGAATGCTTCGCCCCTACTTCGCCCCTACTTCGCCCCTACTGACTTCTTCTACATAAGCTTTCACTTGCAAATCAATACCAGTAATTGCAGTACCAACTACAACTGCATCAGCACCTACTAAATTCAATGCTTTTTTTGCTTCTTTGGGGGAAGAAATACCACCTTCACAAATAACAAAGGTATCTAATTTTTCTACTATCTGTGTGAGAAGTTCCCAACCAGGAGGGGCAAAATTTTTAGTTTCCGCAGTGTACCCAAAAAGAGTAGTACCAACAATATCAGCACCTGCGTCAACAGCTAATTTTGCAGAAGTAAATGTATCCACATCTGCCATGACTGGTTTACCTAATTCTTGATGAATGCGGGTAATAATATCAATTAATTTTTCATCACCTGGACGATATCTAGTAGTTGCATCTATAGCAATAATATCAGCACCAGCTTCAGCCACTGCTACAGCATGATGAAACTGGGGGGTAATATATACATCAGAACCTGCTATTACTTGTTTCCAAAGTCCAATAATTGGTACATTGACTTTTTCCCGCACGGCTTTGATATGATTGGGTGTGTCAATTCTCACGGCTACAGCACCATTATTCACTGCGGCTTGTGCCATTGCGGCAATAATATAAGGATCATGTAATGGTGACTCTACAGGTGCTTGACAGGAAACTATTAATCCTTTTTCTAAATTAATCATGTTTGATGTTGAGGTAATTGGTAATTGGTAATTGGTAATTGGTAATTGGAGTTTTTTGAATTACAAATTATCAATTATCAATTATCAATTATCAATTATTTTAATTGTTTTGGTATCCAAACAGTAAAAATTGAACCCATACCTACAGTTGATTCTACTTCAATTCGACCCCGATGAAGTTCTACCAGTTGTTTAGTTAAAGCTAAACCAACTCCTGTACCTTCATAGCGACGACGATAGGGAGTATCAAGTTGTTGAAATTTCTCAAACAGTAATGGTAATTTTTCTTCTGGTATACCAATTCCAGTATCTTCTACTTGAAATACAGCGGTATTTTCTTCTACCCATAGACGTAACGTGACATTACCACCTTCTGGGGTGAACTTAATAGCATTAGTTAATAAATTCCAAAGAATTTGTTCTATTCTTCCAGAATCAGCTTGAAAAATATCACTGGTAGAATTAATTTGTAAATCAAGTTTCAGGGTAACTTTTTCACTGGTTGCTTTTTCTAATAAAGAGTCTAATATCTTTTCTGCTGACTTCACTAAAGAAAATTCAGCAATATTTAATACTGTTTTCCCCGCCTCAATCTGTGATAAATCGAGGATATCATTAATCATTTCTAATAGGTGTTCTCCGCTGTCATGGATAGTTTGTAAATAATCCCGTTGTCGTTGACTTAACTCACCCAAAGGCCAGCGCAATAATGTAGAAGACATCCCAATAACATAAGTTAAAGGAGTTAATAATTCATGGCTGATAGTAGCGAGAAATTCACTTCTGAGACGACTGGCTGCTTCTGCTGCTAAAAGTGCTTCTCGCAGTGCCATTGTCCGTTCAATTACTCGTTGTTCTAAAGTTTGTTTTTCTTGAGTCAAAGTGCGTGTAGCTTCTCGCAAAGAACCCATTAATTCAGATTGATGAATAGCTATAGCTAACTGTTCTGCAACTGATGACAACAAGCTTTTTTCACTTTCACTCCAATTACGAGGAGTATGACATTGATGAGCAATTAATAAACCCCAAAGTTTATCTTCAAAAATAATCGGGGCTGCCAACTTTGCCCTTATTTTATTCTTCTTTAAAAAATTCAATAAACAATCTTCTAGGGAATAGGTTTTTTCTACATCATCTACTGCTAAAGTAAAACCTTGGTGATATTTTTCCCAAGATCCAGAATTTCGATTCAGACAGTTTTCTTCTTGCAAATTCAAAACAGAGGTAATCGAATCTTGTCCTAGAGATTCATATACTACACAACCCCCATACTGTTGACGGTCTTGTTCTGTAAGTTTAGAGTTGACTACAGTAGGTGCTAAATATTGACAGTTAAGAGATGTGTTTTGCGTATTAGCTGGAGATGATAAAAATTTATAGATGACTAATCTATCTAATTCCAAAAACTCACGTACTTGAGTAATTGCCGTGTCCATAATTACAGGCAAATCTAGACTTTTACGGATTTGCGTTGTTACCTTATTTAACAGCCGTTCTTGGGCAATTTGTTTTGTGAGAGCATCTTCTACAGGTTTACAACTAAAACCTTCCGTGAGAATGGAAATAGTAGATGTTTGTGAGTCCTTGTTAACAAGTGGGAGGAGATATTCCAATAACAATAGGGTAAATTTACTTTGCAGCGTTGCATCATTAGGAGCAAGAACTTGTTGATATTGTGTGATGTTTTTGTAAGTGTAAGAATGAGACTCAAATAAATTTCTTAAATTAGATACAAAAGCAGCGATCGCTTGGGAATTAAATGTCAAACTAGCATTTAAGCAATTTAAGGTAACATCTTCCTTGTGTGCTACCCTACTTCCCTCTTCCCCTGCCTCTATGTTGCCTAACAACAGCGCACTAAATCGCTCAGAAACTACAAGCGTAAATCGTTGTTGTTGCCACTCAACAGGAATGAGAATCCGCGCCAGCACAGCTTCTGTAAGTACCAAAGCAGCACTGCCTATTGCTTGAGCCATCTGGTGCAACAACTCGCCAAGCCGATTAAATATACTTAAAGGCAAGGTTCGAGAAAAGCTCAAATCGGGAGAACTAAGCATTTTCAAAATTCTAATGAGATGGGCGGAATACCTAAGTAGGGTAATGGGGAATGGGTAATGGGTAATGGGGTTATTTACCTCCCCAGCTTCCCATCTCCCTATCTTCCCATCGTCTTAGCCTGTTCGTAGGACTTGCAGGATTTTTCCTGGTTTTTTGTGATTGTGTACTAATCAACAGTTTAAGGTAGTAATAAAGAATTATGCATCGTATAAGTGCCACACCAGGCGGATGGAATCAGTCAGACGGTTTAGTTCTTCTGGAACAAACCCCAGCCCCTTTCGTTTTGATTACTGCTGCTGACACCGACATTCAAACTTTAGCAGCAACAGTACCAAAATTACCTGCCGAATTTCCTCAAATTAGAGTTGCTAACCTGCTGCAACTACAGCAACAAATCAGTATTGATAATTATGGCGAACAAGTTTTAGAACTTGCCCAGGTAATTGTTTTGCGCCTATTAGGAGGAAGTTCCTACTGGGCGTATGGTTTGGAAGTGGTGCAGGAAATTGCCGCAAGTAATGGCATAACTTTAATTGTAATGCCTGGAGACGACGCTCTTGATCCAGATTTAATATCAAAATCAACTATTTCTACTGAACTTGTTAACCAAGTATGGCAGTATTTCCGGGAAGGTGGTATAGAAAATTTCCTGAATGCTCTACTTTTTATCGCTGATATTTCCCTCTTAACCACATTCAACCCCCCACAACCACAACCTGTTCCCCGTGTGGGATTGTATAAAGGACAGGGAGCAGGGGAGGAAGAAGCAGAGGAGCAGGGGGAAGATTTTTCCCAATTACCCAAAATAGGTATTTTATTCTACCGCGCCCATTATTTAGCCGGAAATACAAAAGTTATTGATGCTTTATGTACTGCATTAATCAAGAAAAATTTACAACCTGTACCGATTTTTGTTTCTTCTTTACGTGAACCAGGTGTAACTGATGAGTTAATCAAGTTTTTTCAACCTGAAGATTCTCAACCTATTAGCCTGTTATTAAACACTACCAGTTTTTCTCTAGCACGTTTGGAGACGGAAACACCGCAAATTGAACTGTGGGAAAAGTTAGATGTGCCAGTGTTACAGGTGATTCTTTGTGCTAGTTCAGTGGAACAGTGGGAAGCACAGTTACAGGGTTTAACTCCCCGTGATATGGCCATGAATGTGGCTTTACCAGAGGTAGATGGGCGGATTATTACTAGGGCGGTTTCTTTTAAAAGTTGGCAAACTCGCAATGATGACTTGGAAACTGATGTAGTCGTTTATGAACCAGTGAGCGATCGCATTGATTTTGTTGCCCAACTGGCTGCAAATTGGGTCCGATTACGCCATAAAATGCCCTCAGAACGTCGTCTAGCTCTAATTTTGGCAAATTACCCCAACACCAATGGTAGGCTGGCTAATGGCGTAGGTTTGGATACTCCTGCTAGTTGTGTAGAAATCCTCAAGTCCTTAAAATCGGCTGGTTATGATGTGGGCGATATCCCCGCTGATGGTGATGAGTTAATTAAAATTTTAACTGCTGGTGTTACCAATGATCCAGAAGGAAAAGATTGGAAACGAGTAAATCAAAGTCTTTCTGTAGAAGAATATCAAAGGTATTTTACTACTTTACCTAAACCTGTACAACAAGGAATCACAGAAAGATGGGGATTACCAATTTCTGATCCAATCCAAAATCCAAAATCTAAAATCCAAAATTGGGCGATTTCCGGTATTCAATTTGGTAATGTTTTTGTAGGTATTCAACCATCAAGGGGTTATGAAAATGATCCGAGTTTAAATTATCATGCACCAGATTTAGAACCAACTCACGATTATTTGGCTTTTTATTATTGGGTAAGAGAAATTTTTGGCAGTGATGCGATCATTCATGTCGGAAAACATGGCAATTTAGAATGGTTACCAGGTAAAAGTGTAGCTTTATCTAATACTTGTTATCCTGAAATAGCCTTTGGTCCCATGCCTCATTTATATCCTTTTATTGTTAATGATCCAGGTGAAGGTTCACAAGCTAAACGTCGTTCTCAAGCAGTCATCATTGACCATCTGACACCACCCATGACACGGGCGGAATTATATGGAGCATTGCAACAGGTAGAAAATTTAATTGATGAATATTACGAAGCAGAAACATTAGATCCTTCTCGTTTACCCACATTACGCGATCGCATTCAAGAATTAGTCATCAAAGAAAATCTCTACAAAGATTTAGGTATCACTGATGAAAAGGATATTGTAAACTTTGAAAGTTTAATTTTAAACTCCTTAGATGGTTATTTGTGCGAACTCAAAGAAGCACAGATCCGCGACGGTTTACACATTTTCGGACAAGTTCCCCAAGGTAGACAACTAAGAGATTTAATCATTGCGATCGCCCGCATCCCCAACCGTCATTCTATCGGAATTACCCGTGCGATCGCAGAAAATTGGGGTTTAGATTTCGATCCTTTAACAACAGAATATAGTAATAAATTTCATCCTCCTGAAACTCTCTCTGCGCCTCTGCGTCTCTGCGTGCAAATTAAATCTTGTCATACCCACGGCGATGTCATTGAACTATTAGAAGAAGAAGCCGCTTTTTTAGTCGAAAAAATCATCAATTCCCAGTCACCAGTCACCAGTCACCAGTCACCAGTCCTTAACTGGATAGAATTAAAACTTCTTCCAGCATTAAAAAACACAACCCAAGAAATTACCAACTTACTTAAAGGAATAGATGGAAAATATGTTCCTAGTGCTGCATCTGGCGCACCGACAAGAGGAAGGCCAGAAGTTCTTCCCACAGGTAAAAATTTCTATGCTGTAGATATTCGCGCTATTCCTACAGAAACCGCCTGGGATGTGGGCAGAAAAGCAGCAGAAAATCTCATTGAAACCTACACTCAAGAACATGGAGAATATCCCAAAACTCTGGGTTTATCAGTTTGGGGAACTTCTACCATGAGAACAGGAGGAGATGATATTGCGGAAGCTTTAGCTTTACTTGGTGTGCAACCGATTTGGGATGGTGCAGCTAGAAGAGTAGTAGATTTTGAAATTCTACCTTTATCAATTTTAGGTCGTCCCCGTGTTGATGTGACTTTGAGAATTTCGGGATTTTTCCGTGATGCTTTTCCTAATTTAATTGATCTATTTTCTCAAGCAGTGGCAGCGGTTGCAAGTTTAGATGAACCAGAGGAGGAAAACCCGTTAGTAGGTGCGGTAAAGCAAGATATTGATTTATGGACACAACAAGGTTTAAGTTTAGAAGATGCCAAAGAGCGATCGCTTTATCGGGTTTTTGGTTCTAAACCCGGTGCTTATGGTGCTGGACTTCAAGGTTTAATCTCTTCCCAAAACTGGCAAACTGATCAAGATTTAGCCCAAGCTTACATCAACTGGAGTTCCTACGCTTACAAGGGAACAGAGAATAATAATACTGTCACCTCTCAAGAAGTATTTGTCGAAAGATTAAAAAAAATGCAGGTTGTTCTACATAATCAAGATAATCGAGAACATGATTTACTTGATTCTGATGACTATTATCAGTTTCAAGGTGGTTTAACTGCTGCGGTTCGTTCTCTCCAAGGCAAAAACCCCGAAACTTATTTTGGTGATAATGCTAATACATCTCAACCCAAAGTCCGTAAACTCAAAGAAGAAATTACTAGGGTTTATCGTTCCCGTGTGGTTAACCCGAAATGGATAGCAGGGGTAATGCGTCATGGTTATAAAGGCGCGTTTGAAATGGCAGCAACGGTAGATTTTTTATTTGCCTACGATGCCACCGCCCAATGTGTGGAAAATTATATGTATCAGGGAATTGTAGATAATTATTTACAAGATTCTGTAGTTTGTGAGTTTATTCACAACAAAAACCCTTGGGCTTTGCGAGATATAGCTGAAAGGTTGCTAGAAGCACACAAACGAGGTTTATGGGAAGATGTCAATTTAGAAACTTTGGAAAATTTGAGAAATTTAGTCCATGAAGCAGAAGCAGCTATAGAAGAAAATTAGTTATTGGGCATTGAACATTAGGTTATTCATCCGCCCAATCACCAATCACCAATCACCAATCACCAATCACCAATCACACATTAGCTAAAGTGGCATTAATGCCCGTTGGCATTTGGGACAAACAGCATGAATAGTTAATTGACAATCTAATAAGTGATAACCTTCTTTTTGGGCTGTTTTTGCACCGATTTTCAAAATTGAATCGTTTTTGAACTCAATTGTAGTATTACAACGAACACAAATCAGATGGTGGTGATGATGGGGATAAGGTTGGTTAATTTCATAGTGTTTATGTCCTTCACCCAACTCTAGTTCCCGTAAAATTCCCATCCTGGACATTAATTTGAGGGTGCGATAGATGGTTGATAAACTGATACCCTCACCATCACTCTCTAGGCGATGATAAAGATCCTCAGCACTTAAATGTTCACCCTGGGGAAGTTCTTGAAATATATGTAGAATTGTTTCTCGTTGAGGAGTTAAACGCCAGCCTCGGTCGTTTAGTTCTGCCTTAAGTGAACCAGTTGTGTAGACAGTCATACTAAATTTTCTCAACAAAGCCTGTTAATTGAGAATATAACAAATATTAGGAGCAATTTGCAACAATCCTAACTTATTGAGAATGTTTGTTAGTTGTTATTGGGCATGGGGTATGGGGCATTGGGTTATTCATCTTCCCAATCACCAATCACCAATCACCAATCACCCTAACTTAAAGATTCTAAATAGTCGCGGACGAGGTTACGGCGCTTGGGTTGGCGAAGTTTTTGTAAGGCTTTGGATTCTATTTGTCGTACTCTTTCTCGTGAGAGGTCTAAAGCGCGGCCTATTTCGGCTAATGAATAGGGATGTCCATCAGATAAACCAAACCGCATCAGAATCACTTCACGTTCACGGGTGGTTAAATCTGCTAGTAAATGCTGCAAATCTTTATGTAAAGATTCTCGCATTAACATTTCTTCTGGGGTAACGCTATCAGTTTCTAATAAATCTCCTAACTCGGTGTCTTTGTCTTTCCCTACTTTGGTTTCTAGTGAAACAGAACGAGGAACTCGCAACAAAACTTCCCGCACTTGGGTAGGTGTCATATCTAACTCAAGTGCTAAATCTTCTAAAGTAGGTGTACGACCTTTTTCTTGAGCAATTTTCCGTTGTGCTTTTTTGATTTTGTTGAGTTTTTCGGTAATATGAACAGGTAGGCGAATTGTCCGGCTGGAAGTAGCGATCGCTCTGGTTATTCCTTGACGTATCCACCAATAAGCATAGGTACTAAAACGATAACCCTTTGTAGGATCAAATTTCTCTACTGCTCGTTCTAATCCTAAAGTACCTTCTTGTACTAAATCTAATAATTCCAAGCCACGATTTTGATACTTTTTGGCAACAGATACTACAAGGCGCAAGTTAGCCTTGATCATGTGTTCTTTGGCTTGAAGTCCTTGAGATTGAATTTCATCAAGTTCTTCTACTGTCAACTTGGCAATTTCCGCCCAGCGTTTTTTACCTTCTGATAATGTAGGCTTAAGCTCGGATAATTCTATGCCAGCAGTTCTAGCCCATCTTTCTAATGAGGGGCGGTGTCCTAATTCAGATACTAAACGCTCCTGAACTTCTATTAAATTCAGATAAGGGGCAATTACAGCGTCACCTTGTTTTGCTGCGTTAGCAAGCACGATCCGCATCCGCAAATATCGCTGTACTTTTTGAGCTTCGGAAACTTCTTCATCCCGCCCTAACAAACGTACTCGGCCAATTTCTTGAAGGTATAAACGTACTAGGTCTGTACTACGACGGTTGGTATTATTTGCAGCCAAGTTATGAGGATCAACAGCAGCTATTTCTATATCTTGTAGTTCATCTAGGGACAAATCACCCTCATCAATATTGAGATCAGAGTCTAATGTTAGGTTAGACTTTTGGGAATCGTAGGCTGCATCTGTGTGAAAAGATGTTGCGGGCATAATGTCTTAATTGTGAAGGTACTAATAGATTACGGTCAGCTAAAATCGCTAAAATTACGGTCAGATCATCAACTGTTGCTATTGTTCCCGTAATTCACGATGAAATAACACAATTGAATTTTGCAGTACAATTCTTTGCAGAAGGAAGATTGTACTAATTCTGCGGGGCTGTCTGAAAAGTAGGTGGCGAAGGCGAATATAATTCGCTAGTACACAACTCAACTTACCCTACCTAAGCTACAACCAAAATTATTAATGGTATAAAATTAGATTCTTGAACTCACTTAGGGATACACTTTTACCGAATTTTTTGGGTGACTGTAGGTTTTTGATTGAACTCATAGACGTTTCTAGCTACAGCCAGGCTGGAAACACAGTAGCGGTATGTAGAGATGTTCTGGTGGAACTTCTCTAAGGACGAAAGTCTGTATAGCAGTCAAAGCTTCTTGGTACATAGGGAAAGTAAATAAAAAGTACATCAATTGTTGACTTCATTTACCTGCTTTTTGCGGTAATCACTGACTTAGTTAACTGAGATGTTCTAGGAATATTTACGGTTATTTTCATAACTATGTACAATTCTATCCCTAGTAATTTTGCTGTTGATAAACTACATAGTTATATTTACATGATGGGGGAAGTAGTTTCCTGACGATTTAACAATTTCTTTAGTGATTATTTGGTAATTAGCAGATGTGAGTTACGAAATAATGCTTATAGTGGAGCATGGTGCAAGCCATTAATTTATTGGTGATATTCTGGCTTAGTATCTCTTAACATGAGTTCATCTAATGCCTGTTTGGGTGTAACTTGAGTTTCCAATAACCGATAAACCTGCTCAGTAATAGGCATAGTAATATTTTGCTCCTGGGATATTTGCATCAAAACTTGACAAGTGTTTACACCTTCAGCGGTTCCTGGTAAAGAGGCGAGAATTTCTGTCAGCGTTTTTCCACTGGCCAACTGATAGCCGACTTGATAATTACGGCTTAACGGGCTGTTGCAGGTGGCTAACAAATCTCCTAGACCGGATAAACCATAAAAAGTTTCCGTTTTTGCGCCCAAAACTTTACCAATACGAATGATTTCTGTCAAGCCGCGAGTTACTAAAGCTGCTTTGGCATTAGTTCCCAAATGCAAACCATCACAGACACCAGATGCGATCGCCATCACGTTTTTGAGTGTACCACCTAGTTCCACACCTACCGGATCAGAGTTAGTATACACACGAAAACGTCCAGAAGAAAAGACTTGTTGCACGACTTGGGCAGCAGCGGTATTTTTGCTGGCTACTACGGTAGCGGCGGGTAAACCCTGAGAAATTTCTTCAGATAAATTAGGACCTGAAAGGACAACTACGGAATGATCAGGAAATTCGGTTTGCCAAATTTGGGAAGGTGTACGGGTTGTTTTCGCATCTAAACCTTTGGTAGCGGTGACAAATATTGTCTGTGGAGATATTTGACAAGATTTAACCGATAACGCTACATCCTGTACACCTTTCATAGATATAGCACAGAGGACTATTTCGGCATTTTTAACAACATCCTCTAAGGAAAGATCACCCTGGCGTGACCATAAACGCACCTGATGATCATTTGCACGTGCTAAATTTGCCAGGGTTGTACCCCAAGCACCTGCACCTAAAATAGCGATCGTTTTGGTCATTGGTAATGGGTAATGGATAATGGGTAATTGGTAATTAGTAATTGGGGAAGAAGGGAACAGGGAACAGGGAAAGAATTTTCTCCCCAGTCACCAGTCACCAGTCACCAGTCACCAGTCCCCTATCTGGGATAACGTTTCATTAATTCCCTGACTTGTTCAGCATGATAGGAGCTTCTTGTCAAGGGGGAAGAAACAACTTGTAAAAATCCGATTTCTTCACCATAAGCTTGCCAAGCTGCAAATTGTTCAGGAGTAATAAAATCAGTAACTTGCAGATGTTTTTGACTGGGTTGGAGGTATTGCCCAATGGTCAAAATATCACATTTTACTGATCGTAAATCTTGCATGACTTGGCGAACTTCGGCATCTGTTTCACCTAAGCCGACCATGATACCAGATTTGGTGTAAGTGCTAGGGCAAATTTGGTGAGTACGTTCTAACAGAACCATCGTTCTTTGATAGTCACCTTGGGGACGTACTCGACGATACAAACGTCGGACGGTTTCTGTATTATGGTTTGTGACTTCTGGTTTAGCCTGGAGTATGATTTCTAGTGCATCCCAGTTTCCGCATAAATCAGGAATTAGCACTTCAATAGTAGTTTTGGGTGATACTTCACGAACTGCGTTAATACACTTAACAAACTGGGACGCACCACCATCTACTAAATCATCTCTGTTCACGGAAGTAATCACGACGTGATTTAGCTGCATTCTGCGAACAGCCTCCGCGAGTCTTGCGGGTTCGGTGGGATCTAAGGGTTTGGGTTTTTTCTCAAAGTCAATATCACAGTAAGGACAAGCTCTGGTACAGGCTGGACCCATAATTAAAAATGTAGCAGTTCCAGCGTTGAAACATTCGCCAATGTTGGGACAGGATGCTTCTTCACAAACTGTATTCAGGGCTAAATCCCGTAAAATTTCTTTAACGTTACCAACGCGCTCCCACTGCGGTGCTTTTACCCGCAACCAGTCTGGTTTTACAGTCACAATCCGCTTTGTTTACTGAAGTTATACAACTATAATCCTAGCAAGCAAAGTCCTTTATAAAATATTTTGTTTTTTTATTTTGCTATGGTTATGATATACTAGTCTTGATAAGCATATTTTTTTTACGGGATGTAGCGCAGCTTGGTAGCGCACTTCGTTCGGGACGAAGGGGCCGCTGGTTCGAATCCAGTCATCCCGATTTTTTTATCATGTATAATTTTTTGCTAACTTGCCTGATCAGTTTTGGTGTAATATTTTAAGCTAAACCATTAATATTAAAAATCCTACAGTACAGTAAATGTTTGAGCAAACTTTTAAAAATATTGATGATGTTCTCTGGAAAGAGGCCGGGTGTACTACAGAGTTAGATTACACTGAACAAACTTCATGGTTATTATTTTTGAAGTATTTGGATGATTTAGAACAGGAACGATTTAAAAAAGCGGAATTAAGTAGCGAATCCTATACATTTATTATTGATGAAAAACATCGTTGGTCTGTTTGGGCAGCACCAAAAAATGAAAAGGGTAAGTTAGATCATGATCATGCCTTGACTGGGGATGATTTAATCAATTATGTAAATGGTGAATTATTTCCCTATTTAAGAAGTTTTAAAGAACGATCTAGCAGTTCAGATACCATAGAATATAAGATTGGGGAAATTTTTGGCGAGATAAAAAATAAGTTTCAAAGTGGTTATAGTTTGCGGGATGCGTTGGAATTTATTGATGAATTAAGATTTAGATCCCAGCAGGAAAAACATGAGTTATCCCATCTCTATGAAGCGAAAATCAGAAATATGGGAAATGCGGGGCGTAATGGTGGAGAATATTATACACCACGTCCTTTAATTCGGGCAATAATTCAGGTGATCAAGCCGAAAATCGGTGAAAAAATTTATGATGGTGCTTGTGGTTCGGCGGGTTTTTTATGTGAAAGTTATGATTATTTAAGACAGGGTTTCGGCTTCGCTCAACCCAGGGGTAATTTAACTACTAAACAACTGGAAATACTGCAAAAAAATACTTTTACAGGGAAAGAAAAGAAAAGTTTAGCTTATGTTATTGGCATCATGAATATGATTTTACATGGGATTGATGCCCCGAATATTATTCATACTAATACTTTAACAGAAAATCTCAGCGATGTTCAAGATAAAGAGCGTTTTGATGTGATTTTAGCTAATCCGCCGTTTGGGGGGAAGGAACGGAAGGAAGTACAGAACAATTTTAATATTAAAACTGGAGAAACGGCGTTTTTATTTTTGCAGCATTTTATCAAAATGTTGAAGGTTGGTGGTAGGGCAGCGATAGTTATTAAAAATACTTTTCTTTCTAATTCTGATAATGCTTCCCGTGCTTTGCGTCAAGAGCTTTTGAGTAGTTGTAATTTGCATACTATTTTAGATTGTCCTGGGGGGACTTTTATCGGGGCGGGGGTGAAAACTGTAGTTTTATTTTTTGAGAAAGTTCCCTTCGACTCCGCTCAGGGAACGCCTTTAGACGCTATTCAGACTACACCGATTTTTAATCAAGGTAAGTCTATAAATGAACAAATGGCGACTAAAAAGATTTGGTATTATCAATTAGATCCGGGGCGAAGTTTGGGGAAAACTAATCCTTTAAATGATGATGATTTACGGGAGTTTGTGGAGTTACAAGCTACTTTTGCAGAGTCGGAAAAGTCTTGGTTTGTGGATGTTGCTGATATTGATCAGGAGTCGTTTGATTTATCAGTGAAGAATCCCACTAAGGGGGAAGAAGTGATGTTAAGAGAACCCCAGGATATTTTAGATGAAATTACAGTTTTGGATCTGGAAAGTGCGGAGATTTTAGCTAGTATTTTACAATTGACAGTTGAAAAGTGATATACTGTGTTAGGTAAATTTTTGATGTCATTGTTTAAGCATTGGTTAGACAAATGAGGTAGGCAAAAAATTTGACTGTGGCATGGACAGGAGCTACAATTAGATTAAATCCTGTAATCTTTCCCGTAATCTTTGTCAAAGTTTTCTATATAACTAATATTATGACTCTCAAAGAACGACTGCTCCAGGAAATTGAATATGCACCAGAAACCTTGCTTCAATCCTGTTTAGAATTTATTCTCTCAAAAAAGAACGGATCTGATTTTCCATCTCCAAACGAGGCGAAAAAATCAGATAAACCTCTTTGGGAAATTGCTGATGATATTATTGCCACTATTCCCGAAGAATCTTTTGATCTTCTTCCTAATGATGCGGCGGCTAATCTTGATCACTATCTCTATGGTACTCCACAGGAATAATGCAAACTTTCTTTGCCGATACTTTTTACTGGGTTGCTCTCATTCATGCTAAAGATCAATGGCATAAAAAGGTACGCTCCTATAGTACATCAACCAAGGATTATTCTCTGGTAACAACTGATTTAGTATTAGTTGAATATCTAAATTTTTTTGGTAAAAGTGATCCATACCTGAAACAAGGTGTGGTGAATTTTTATCAACAAATCCAAGCTGCGCCCAATGTTGAGATTATTGCTGTAGATTCATCCCTCATAGAATCAGGTGTAAAACTCTATGCCAACCGATTAGATAAAGGTTATAGTCTGACTGATTGTATTTCAATGATTGTCATGCAGCAATTAGGTATTTCTGAAATTCTTACTCATGATAAACATTTTACCCAAGAAGGTTTTACTATTGTTTTTCAGGACAGTTGATAGTTAACAGGGGAATATATGCAGTTGACAGTTGGTAGTGGACAGTTGCCAAAGGGATGGGAGGTTAAAAAACTTGGTGAAATTTGTGAAATAGAAAAGAATCAGGGTATTTATAATAATTTACCTTATGTTGGTATGGAAAATATTGAATCTAATACTGCTAGATTTATTGGATCATATCAACCACAAACTGTAAAAAGTTCAACATTTAGATTCAATCCTAATCATATCTTATATGGAAGACTTAGACCATATCTAAATAAAGTATTAGCACCAAATTTTGAAGGACATTGCTCAACTGAAATTTTCCCAATTAAACCTAGTGAATGTCTCAGCAAAAATTTTCTTCTATATTGGTTATTAATGGATTCAACTGTAAACAATATCAATAAAACTTGCACTGGCGCAAGGATGCCTAGAGCAAATATGACTGCTGTATTTGAATTTGATTTTCCAGTTCCCCCACTTCCAGAACAAAAGAGAATTGTAGCAATATTGGATGAAGCATTTGAGGGGATTGATAGAGCAATAAGCAACACAGAAAAAAACCTCAGCAATGCACGGGAACTATTTGAAAGTTATCTAAATTTCAAACTATTTGCAGTAGCTTCCAATAAACCAACGCAAACCTTATCATGTATTACCGACTTGATTATTGACTGTGAGCATAAAACTGCACCGACTCAAGAAACAGGAATACCTTCGATCCGCACTCCAAATATTGGTAAGGGTTATCTGATTTTTGATAATGTTAATCGTGTTTCAGAAGAAACATATAAGATGTGGACAAGACGTGGTAAACCAGAACCAGGAGATTTAATTTTGGCACGAGAAGCACCCGCAGGAAATGTTGGTGTTATTCCTGAAGGATACAAAGTTTGCTTAGGACAAAGAACTGTACTAATACGACCAAATAAAAAGAGTGTAGATTCTGAATATTTAGCTTTTTTATTACTGCATCCACTCATGCAGAAACGACTTTTGGCTAAATCTACAGGGGCAACAGTTCAGCACGTAAATATGAAAGATATTCGTGAACTTGCAATAAGTGAATTACCACCAATTCAGACACAAAGAGACTGTATACAAGATTTAAAACAGTTAGAGTCACAATCTAATCGCCTTGAAAATATCTACCGCCAAAAAATCGCCGCATTAAAAGAACTAAAACAAAGCATCTTACAAAAAGCCTTTACAGGAGAATTAACAGTAGATAAAGGAGAACTCGCTAAGGAGGAAATTGCAGCATGAGAGATTATTTAACGCAATAACGTAATCATCTCAAGCTTGTGTATTTTCTGATTCTGCCTCTAACTTTAAACTTAATAATTCATACTCGTGCTTTTCCTTATTAAGAACAGTAGAGACAATTGCATACTCTTGAATAGTTGCCACATAAACTGAATCTTCTTCAATAGATTTTACATCTTTAATAGCAGAATCAGCTATAGAACATTTATATTTTTTGCGAGAACCTACCTCTTGTAAAGTAGTGGTTCTAGTATTGTAATTAATCTGAGTTAATTTCACCTTGACACAAATTTCTGTTTCTGCTCTTAGTTTAGTATTGTTAATGACATCAATCACCTTAGATATAGTTTCTTGCTCTATTTCTCCCACTTGTACCTTTTGACCAGGGGAAGCCCAATTTATGTGTAATTTACTGATACCAATTCTGGTTAAAGCTATTAAAAACTCAGTATATTTAAAGGCAGTTTTCTTTTTGAGAATATTTAGTTTAGCTGGTAATTCTTCTGAATTTGCTCCTAAATTTATTAGTTGTATAAATTCTTTGAAACATTGTCCCAAAAAAGATTCTCCTAAACCTAAACTATCTTCCTCATACACAGTACCTTCTAGACGTATTCCAAATGATCCGCTAAATACACCGGACATGACAACTTGAGTCTTTTGCTTGATCTCAAATGGTATGATATGACTTTCTGATTTTCCTGACTTTATTTGTCCTATCGCATCAATTGTTTCTTGCAATGAAGATAAAATTAAACCCAGATCGCCCACAGGAGCTTCCTGAATATCTTTATCTGGAAATTTTAAAACAAAATCTAAAATTTCTCTTCTTTTCTGCGTAGAAACTACTTCAATATTTTCAATATTCTGAAATTCAGATTGAATAAATTGTCCTAATTCTGGTAAATAATCATCTGGTATTTGATTACATTCAATATTTTTAACAATCACATTTATTTCATCTTCATAAGGAATTTCTACTTGATAGACAAAAGCATCTTCTGTCTCAGCAAATATATGTCTAAGCTCCACGTCACCTTTAATTACACTCTGAAAACGAGATGAAGATACAGGAGCATATAGCCATATTTCAGCAAAATCTGAACTATCTACACAAACTACAATAAAAGTTAATCCTGATTTATTTTTGCAGGAAAACAATACAGGTTTATCATAAAAGTCATAAACTTCTATGATTTCAAGTTGTCCTAATATTGTCCTTTCCGGCAAAAAACTCATGGCTATAAATTATGTGTTAGTAGAATCTTCTTTATTTATATCAATTAATTCAAAAAATTGATCAGGTGCAGTATTCTCAGGTATCCACCAAGTATGATGGGATTTTTCATTTCTTGATGGAGTCGGTTGGATTTGTCCTAGTTTTTCATTCAAAACTCCCCTAGCAATTTTCCTATTCTTAAAACTCGGAATACGACGAGAGAGATTTTTAGCATCATCTAAACATGAATGAACCGACACTCCACAAGCTTGACACTCAGATAGACCCGAAGGACATTCCTTATTTGGATTTTCTTGCCGCCAAGATAAAAAATCTTCTGGTAGGGGTTTTGGATGTGCCTTTTTAATAAATCTGTAAAATTCTCCTGATGCAGTATTGGATTCTGATGGAGGACATTGATCCGGGAAGTTTTTTGAATATATCATCCTTTCGTTTTCAAGTATGATAACAAGTTTTTTTATAATTTATTTACTAGACTGACTACCATGAATCTACCATAAAGTGACATATAATATCTATAAAATTTTGAACAATTTATTTTTGCTTATAAATAATTAATAAGATTCTAGGATTTAAAATTAATATTTATTATTACTGAGGTTATATTCGTGTATAAATAGGTTTTAATAGAAAGTCAGATTTTGGATATGAGCCATCATGAACGAAGCCGAAACCTCTAAGTTGAGCGAAGCCGAAACTCGCGCCGAATTAATTGACCCCGCCCTTACTGCTGCTGGTTGGGGAGTAATTGAAAATAGCCGCATCCGTCGTGAAGTCATCGCCCCTGGTCGTTTAATTGGCAACGGTAAACGGGCTAAAGCAGACATCGCTGATTATGTATTAGTTTATCGTGGTGAAAAACTCGCAGTTATTGAAGCTAAAAAACGCGATTTACCCGATACAGAAGGTCTAGCACAGGCGAAAAAATACGCCGAAAAATTAAAAACTCGCTTTGCATATTCTACCAATGGTGTGGGCATTTACCAAGTAGATATGCACACCGGAAAAGAAGGTTATATCAACAAATATCCCACACCCGATGAACTATGGAAATCCACCTGGCGGTTGAGCGAAGTCGAAACCAGCGAAGTCGAAACCAGCGAAGTCGAAACCAGCGAAGTCGAAACCAGCGAAGTCGAAACCAGCGATTTCCCTTCGACTCCGCTCAGGGAACAAGAACAAGAATGGCGTGATTCTCTTTCAGCGATACTTCGTGAACGCTTTGCAACTATTCCCTTTGAAGATAAAAGCGGTACATGGGAGGCTCGATACTATCAACATAATGCCATCAAATATGTATTAGAGGCGATCGCTCAAGGACAAAACCGAATTTTATTAACCATGGCCACTGGTACAGGTAAAACTTTTATCGCTTTCCAACTGGCCTGGAAACTCTTCCAAAGCCGATGGAACTTGAACTATAACCCCACACTTCGACTTACTTCGACTTCGCTCAGTACAAGTCGCTCAGTGACCACACGCCGCCCTAGAATACTATTTTTAGCAGATCGTAATATTCTCGCAGACCAAGCCTTTAACGCCTTTTCTACCTTTGCTGATGATGCTTTAGTTCGCATAGATCCCGAAACCATTAAAAAACGGGGTCGAGTTCCCAAAAATGGCAGCATTTTTTTTACAATTTTCCAAACTTTCATGACAGGAAAGGATGAAGAAGGTAAACCCACCCCCAAATTTAACGACTATCCCCCCAACTTTTTCGACTTTATTATTATTGATGAATGTCACCGAGGGGGAGCAAGTGACGAAAGCACCTGGCGAGGAATTTTAGAATACTTTTCCCCTGCGGTACAACTAGGACTTACTGCTACACCCAAACGCAAAAATAATGCTGATACTTACGCTTATTTCGGCGAACCAGTTTATACTTATGCTTTAAAAGATGGTATTAATGATGGGTTTTTAACTCCCTTTAAAGTCAGGGAAATAGAAACTAGTTTAGATGAATATATTTACAGTCCTGATGATGATGTCATAGAAGGGGCGATAGATGATGAAAAAACCTATACAGAAACAGACTTTAACCGCATTATTGAAATTGAAGAACGGGAACGCTACCGAGTGCAATTGTTCATGGAGGAAATAGATCAAAATCAAAAAACTCTAGTATTTTGTGCTAACCAAGATCATGCCCTAGCGGTAAGAAATTTAATCAATCAAATCAAGATTAGTCATAATCCTAATTATTGCCACAGAGTGACAGCTAATGATGGAAAATTAGGAGAACAACACCTGAAGAATTTTCAAGATAATGAAAAAAATATTCCTACTATTTTAACAACTTCTCAAAAACTTTCTACCGGAGTTGACGCTCGCAATGTGCGGAATATAGTTTTAATGCGTCCTATTAATTCCATGATTGAATTTAAACAAATTATCGGTCGTGGTACTCGGTTATATGATGGTAAGGATTATTTTACTATTTATGATTTTGTCAAAGCTTATGAACATTTTAACGATCCAGAATGGGATGGTGAACCCCAAGAACCTGTAAAAGTTACCAACAGAAAAGCACGGGAATTATCACCAAATACAGATAAGAATACCACAAAAGAAAGAACCGAAAAAACAGAAGATACCACACCTAAAATAATTAAAGTTAAATTAGGAGATGGTAAGGAAAGAACTATTCAACATCAAATATCTACCAGCTTTTGGAGTGTAGACGGTAAACCCATAACGTCCGCAGAATTTATAGAAAGGCTTTTTGGTGAAATTCCCGAATTGTTTAAAAATGAAAATGAATTAAGAACTATTTGGAGTCGTCCAGATACTCGAAAAGCACTGTTAGAAGGATTATCAGAAAAAGGTTATGATGCAGAACAATTAACAGTAATTAGCCGTTTAATTAATGCGGAAAAAAGTGATTTATATGATGTATTAGCTTATATTGCTTATGCTGCTGTACCTATTAGCCGTCGGGAAAGGGTTTTAGCTCATAAATCGTTAATTTTCTCTAAATATGTAGGTAAACAACAAGAATTTCTTGATTTTGTCTTGGATCAATATATTAAAGATGGAGTAGAAGAACTGGATCGATCTAAGTTACCCCAATTATTAGAGTTGAAATACCATACTATTCATGATGCTATTAAAGAATTAGGTAGCGTTGCTAATATCAGTGAAGTATTTATCGGGTTTCAGCAGTATTTGTATTCACAGGATATAGCAGCTTAATTGTCGCAATCTATCAAATTAAGCTTCCAAATGACGATTATAAACACCAAGAGTATCTGCTACTGCCTTATTTATTTGAGATTTAATAGTGAGGTTGGGTGATTTAGCAAGCCACTGGATGAGATGAAATTTCAGTTTTGCCTTGATTTGCGACATACAATATGCAAAATAGGCAAATTGGTCTGTGGTAGAGATAAATAGGCTATACTCCTTACATAGTAAAGGTTTCAGCTATTAAATTCTATTGCGACATGAGTTGCGAAAAGCGACATTTAATTTGCGAACGTACACATATAATACTCGGTTTATTAATGTTTTGTAAGAAATCGCACTTTGGGCTAAAATTTACCTTAGCTTATCATTATAATATATATATGGATAAAATTCAAGTAGAAATCAAAGAACTCAACTCACAAATTCAAGCTCTCCTAAGAGAAAGGGCTGCATTAACTCAAAATAGTATAGAATCTAGTGAAAATAATACAAATTTGGCAATAGTTGAAGCTTATCGCCGTCAAGCTAGGGAAAATCCCAAAATTGCGGCAGAAATTCAAGGTATAGATAATGCGATCGCTTTTTTAGAAAAACAAAAACAACAAAAACAAGCTCAGTTAAATGGTTCACTAACTTTTTCTAAACGTCTTGCTCAACAACAACAAGAATTAGAAGCAGCGAAAAAAGTAGCCGAAATTCACGCCCAAAGGGTAAATGAACTCGCACAAGAACTAGCAGAAGAAATTAAACTACTCAAAGCTTGTGCTGATGAACTTAGCCCCATGTATTGGCAAGTGTACTATAAACCGTTCATTACCGGATTCAAAACCATTTCAGTTCCCCATGTTCGTTCTGATGGAGAAGTATGGACAATTGTCAACCGTATTGTTTAGGTATTTGATACCTTGCGTGTATCTGGGTTTCTGCTCTTTTTTAACTCAAGAAAATCTGCCTTTGATCTTCCCACAAGATAAAATTTTTAGTAAAAGCGTTGATGAATCGTCAGAGGAACTCATGGCTGTAAAAAAAGGAAATATGGTTCGTGCTGTGCGCGAGAAGTTGGAAAATAGTGTAGAAGCAAAAGCTAGTGATACTCGCTTTCCCTCCTATTTATTTGATAGTCCAGGGGAAATAGTAGATATTAAAGGTGATTACGCTTTGGTGAAGTTCGGAAAAGTACCAACTCCCAATATTTGGTTAAAATTAGAACAATTGGAAGAGTTTGCATAACAAAGGTTGTGCTTTAGTGTACAATTCCCGCAAGGAACTTAAGTTCCTTGCTAATAGCTGAAGTCATCTAAAGATGACTAAATAATTGGGAGTTTCCCAAATTTGTAAATTTATTTCTATCCAAGGAAATAAAATAATCCAAGGAACTGGATATGATTGAACCGCAAAGGGCGCAAAGGACACAAAGGTAAGAGAATTTAAGAGATTTTTTGGTTTTGCTGCGGTGATTTTTTTCCAAATTGGGATGTTTCCAATTAAATTTCTAACTTAATTTCTCACTTCAGTGGATATCAATATTTACTAATCTACTCTACTATTAGTCAGGAATTGCAATTGTCAAGAAAATATTTCTTATGTCTGATTTACTTTCTTCCCCTGTTTCCTGTAAATCTCCCCGTGTAACTATTGTGGGTGCGGGTAGAGTTGGTAGCACTTTAGCCCAACGCATCGCGGAGAAAAATTTGGCCGATGTAGTATTGTTAGATATTGTCGAAGGAATGCCCCAAGGTTTAGCTTTAGATTTGTTAGAAGCGAGGGGATTAGAATTACATAATCGGCAAATTAGCGGTACTAATAATTATGCAGATACGGCTAATTCTAATATTGTTGTCATTACCGCTGGTTTTCCTCGTAAACCGGGAATGAGTAGGGATGATTTGCTAAAAATCAATGCCAAAATTGTGGTTGAAGCGGCAAAAAATGCGATCGCCCATTCTCCCCATGCTATTTTTATTGTCGTCACAAATCCTTTAGATGTGATGACTTATTTAACTTGGCAAGTTACAGGTTTACCCAGAAATCAAATCATGGGAATGGCTGGAGTTTTAGACTCAGCAAGATTTGAAACTTTCATTGCTTTAGAATTAGGGGTTTTACCTGCGGATGTCAAAGCAATGGTTTTAGGAAGTCACGGTGATTTAATGGTTCCTTTAGCCCGTTATGCTACTGTTAATGGTATTCCGATTACAGAATTATTAGATGCAGAAAAAATTGAACAGTTAGTACAAAGAACCCGCAACGGGGGCGCAGAAATTGTGGAATTAATGCACACAGGCGGCGCGTTTTTTGCTCCTGCTTCTGCCACTTCTTTGATGATAGAATCCATTTTATTAAATCAGTCTCGCTTATTACCAGTTGCAGCTTATTTACAAGGTGAATATGGTTTAAATGATGTAGTGATTGGTGTTCCTTGTCGTTTAGGATGTGGTGGAGTCGAGAGTATTTTAGAATTGACTCTCAACGATACAGAAAAAGCAGCTTTACAAACTTCGGCTAATTCTGTAAGTAATAATATCAAAAGAGCGCAAGAAATTTTATCTAATATAGGTGACTGGTGACTTGTGACTGGTGACTGGTGACTGGTGATTGGTGACTAGTGACTGGTGACTGGTGACTGGTGACTGGGTAATAAATTTGATGTTTCCCTATCAACTATCAACTATCAACTATCAACTATTATCAATTACCAATCACAAATTGATCAAATTTTACAACTTGCGAATCAGGTTTTTTGGTATTAAAGCGATAACTACTAATAGTACCTGTTCCCGTGTCGAAAATGCTGAAAACTGTAATCTCATTACTAGCAATATAAGGTAAAGGTTGACCATCTTCTCCTAATAATGGAGAAATCGTTGGTATAACTGGTTCTAAACCATTAGGATCACCAATTCTAGTATAATTATCTTCTGAATAATTTACAGGAATATATCGCTTTCTTTCACCCCAAGCAGCACCATAGGAATTACCAACATTAGAAGTTTCTAAAAAGTGCATTCCACTAGAACTAACAAACCTATTCCATAAATGGGAATGTCCATAAAATACTAACTGCACTTTAGCAGCTTCTAATAAAGGAATCACATCACGAATAATGTAATCTGCATTTTTGGGATATTCGTAATTTACAGATTTAATATTTCCTGTTTGATCTTTTTCAATAATCTGTAAAGGATTAGTGTAAGCTGGAACAATATTATCACCCAACGTATGAGGAGGATGATGGAACATAACCACCTTATATTTTGCCTGTTGAAATTCAGGACTTTTTAATTCTTCCTGCAACCAATTATATTGATCACTTCCTTTAAAACTAGGTTCAAAAATTAACTGTCCATAACCCCAATTTTCAGGATTATTCAAATCTGTTTCTGGTTCTATATATCTACCTTTTCTCTCTGAATTTAATTGAGGATGTCGCCACATATTAGTAATATACAAAACCACCAAACGGACATTACCAAAAGTCACAGCGTAATAGGTTTTTCCTCCTGATTTAGTTTCAGGTAAAGTAAAAATTTCCTCGTAAGTGATAGTATTAAAAGAATTATCTATTAAAGATTTTTGACCATACAAATTTTCAGCTACTTCACGGGGAACAGTATCATTAAATTCATCATTTAAACTCTTTTTTCTCTGATATCTTCCCATGACTTCATGATTACCAATACAAGGAAATATAGGGGCATTTTGAATAATTTTCCCACCAGTGTAAGTAACCTTGACACCATCATGAGATTCCATTGTATAATTACCACGACCTTGTAAACCTGGAAATAAAGCATTTCCGCGATTATCATCAAACCATTCAGAAGCACGATCTGGAACATTAATTAAATCTCCAGCAAACCATACACCGTCAACTCTCCCCACAGTTTCCACAACTTTTTGTAAATTTGCTGCTGTCATTGGTTTTAATTGATGATCAGATGTGAGGAGAACTTTTAACGGTGTACCGGGTTTTGGAGTAGATGCAAGAGTAAAAACCTCACTATTAACCTTTTTCCCATCTTCTCGTATACTGGTGACAAAATAGGGAACTCGTAGATTAGGAGTTAAACCAGTAACTTCAGCTTCATGTCGCCAAATATCTCTTTTTACAGGTTGTTCATAAACTTGCCCATTTGCCTTTTGAACTGCTACTCTTGACTCTTGATCTTCCCGAACACGACTAAGTTTAGTAGTTTTTGCAATTGAATTTCTATCAAATTTATCACCGTAAACAACCAAATGTTTATCACCGGCAAACTCAGTAAACCAAACTACACGCACAGAATTTTCTGTTGGTAGTTGTAAAAATGGATCTGTTAATAGTTGTGGTGGTGATATCATAGTTGCTTGTCCCAAATAACTTACACTTACTACCGTCAAACATATTACCAGAAAAAGTACAATATTTAGGGTATTCTTCATATGCTTAGTCCAAAAACTGAACTCCTACCTTCAACCCGAAAGAAGACTTCTTTTCTTCCTTTGTGTACTTTGCGTACTTTGCGGTTAGTTTAATCAATATCAAAAGCAGCATAACAGATAAGTAGTCGTGCAAAATAAATTTTATATTTGGGAGAGGGAACAGGTAACAGGTAACAGGTAACAGGTAACAGGTAACAGGTAACAGGTAACAGGTAACAGGTAACAGGTAACAGATAAGGAATACAGGTATTTTTGTTTGTTCCAAAAATGTTAAATTAATTTTGCCCAGGTACTTAATTCTTATTACTTTGCGTCTTTGAGTGAGACAAAAATATGAACATCCAAAAATCAAACCGACAAATCTTCATCATATACGGATTATTGACAGCGATCGCACTCCTCACCCTGTTTCCCTTATTATGGCTCATTAGTACAGCCTTAAAATCACCCACCGAAAATCTTTTACAGTCTCCACCCCAGTTATTACCCATTCAACCGACTTTAAATAATTTCTCTCGTGTTTGGCAATCTTTACCTTTTGGGCAATATTTATATAATAGTATTTTGGTGTCTGTATTGACTGTAATTTTGAATTTAATGTTTTGTTCTTTAGCCGCTTATCCTTTAGCCAGATTATCATTTTTAGGACGGAATGGAATTTTTATTGCGATTGTTTCTACAATTATGATTCCCTTTCAAATAGTCATGATTCCCTTATATATTTTGACAGTGCAGTTAGGGTTAACAAATAGTTATTTAGGAATGATTTTTCCCAGTTTAGCTTCTGCTTTTGGCATTTTTTTATTAAGACAAGCTTTTATGGGAGTGCCTAAAGAAATAGAAGAAGCCGCCCGCATGGATGGTAGTTCTGAGTTAGGATTATGGTGGTTTGTGATGTTACCCGCTATTCAACCAGCACTAATAACTCTGGCTATTTTTGTATTTATTGGTGCTTGGAGTGACTTTTTATGGCCGTTAATTGTTATCCAAGATGAGAGTTTATATACTTTACCCTTGGGAGTGGCTAAATTAGCAGGTACATTTTCTTTAGATTGGCGATTAGTAGCAGCTGGATCTGTAATTTCAATTGCTCCAGTTTTGCTGTTATTTCTCTTTTTACAAAGGTTTATTGTCCCCACAGATACAGGTAGCGGTGTTAAAGGATAATTGCAATTCAAAAGTCAAAGTGTAAAAATTCAGGAGTCGTAGGGGCGAAGTAGGGGCGAAGTAGGGGCGAAGTAGGGGCGAAGTAGGGGCGAAGCATTCGGAAAATAACCTGTGATCAAA